>JAKDNL010000794.1 GCA_030451825.1 Pseudonocardia sp.
CGGGGCTCTCACCCCCGCCCGCGGCCGCCCCGGGGCCGTACCCCCCAAAGGGGTGCTTCTTCAAATTGTGGGGGGGGGCCGCCCACTTTCCCCACGTGGGGGGAGGACGCCGCTACTTGTGCGAAGTCGGTCAGAAGCTCGCCTTCGGGACGCCCTGGCCCGGGTCGACCTGGTGCGGGCCGTTCTGGGTGGGGCGGGGGTCGAAATCGAAGATCGCGGTGGGGAGGTAGACCGTGGAGCAGCTGTTCGGGATGTCCACCACGCCGGAGAGACGGCCTTCGATCGGGGCCGCGCCGAGGATCATGTAGGCCTGGATCGGGCTGTAGCCGAACGCGGTCAGGTAGTCGATCGCGTGCAGGCAGGCACGCTGGTAGGACAGGTGCGAGTCCAGGTAGCGCTGCTCGCCGTCCAGGGTCACCGACGTGCCGGAGAACGCCAGCCACTGGCTGTACTGCGGGTCGGTGTTGCCCGGCATGAAGATCGCGTTCTCGCCGACGCCGTAGGTGTCCATGCCGCCGCGGATCACGTCGACGTGCAGGTCGATGAACCCGCCCATCTCGATCGCGCCGCAGAACGTGATCTCGCCGTCGCCCTGGGAGAAGTGCAGGTCGCCGACCGAGAGGTTCGCCCCGTCCACGAAGACGGGGTAGAAGACCCGGGTCCCCTTCGTCAGGTTCTTGATGTCCTGGTTGCCGCCGTTCTCCCGCGGCGGGGCGGTGCGGGCGGCCTCGGCGGCGGCCCGGTCGAAGTCCGCACCGGAGAGCGACCCGAGGATCGCCGAGTCGGTCAGTGGCGGCAGGGCCAGCGGCGGGACGCGCTGCGGGTCGGTGTCGATCAGCGCCTGCTCGCGGGCGTTCCAGCGGCTCAGTAGCGATGCCGAGGGCGCGGTGCCCATCAGGCCGGGGTGCACGATCCCGGTGAACGACACGCCGGGCACGTGCCGCGACGTGGCGGTCCCGCCGGTGAAGTCCCAGATCACCTTGTAGGCGTCCGGGAACTGCTCGGTGAGGAACCCGCCGCCGTTCTCCCTGGCGAACACGCCGGTGTAGCCCCAGCCCTGCCCGGCCAGCGGGCCGGTGTCCTCCTGCGGGATCGGGCCGACGTCGAGGATGTCGACGATCAGCAGGTCACCGGGCTTCACGCCCTCGACCGCGATCGGCCCGGACAGCACGTGCACCGCATTCAGCGGGGCGTTGAGGATGTCCTCGGCGGAGTCGTCGTTGTGAATGGCGCCGTCGAACCACTCCCGGCAGTGCACCCGGAACGAGTCGCCCGGCTTGACGTGCACCTGGGCCGGAACGTCCGGATGCCACCGGTTGTGACCGACGAGCCGCTGGTCGGTGAACGTCTTCGTGGAGTCCAACGGGAACACGAGCTCGGGCACGGCGGTGTGTCCTTCCTTCTCGGCGGAGCGGGGTGCTGCTCGGGGCCAGGGCCCACTTCTCAGGGACGGGGCAGGCGCGACCACCCGGGGTTCGTCGCCGGGGCGGAACGCCGACCGGCCGCGGGCGGTGGTGCGGGCACGACGTCCGGGCGTTCCCGGGTGCGTTCGGTGCGCTCGAGCAACGAGCGGGCCGAGGAGGAACCGAGGTTGAGCATCGGGGCCGCGAACACCCGCGGCATCGCGGCGCCGCACTCCGGGCAGTCCAGGGTGTCCTCGGCGGTGCCGATCGGGCGGACCACGTCGCGCGCGCCGTCGGTCTCGCAGCGGTACCGGTAGATCGCCATGGCGCCTCCCCGTCGTGGGGCTCCGATCGTCGCGACGGCTGCGGCGCAGGTCAATCGGCCGTTTGCGGGTACGCACAGTGGGCAGTTGCTCCGTTGTGGACCGGGCGCGGGCCGCGCCGTACCCGAACGGCGGCTAGGCTTCGGCGAGATCGTCATCCCGCCCCCGAACCAGGAGCTGATGTGGCCCTCTCCGCCGGAGACACCATTCCCGACGTCACCCTCATGACCATGACCGCGGACGGCCCCAAGCCCGTCCAGAGCAGCTCGGTGCTCGGCAGCGGCACCGTTGTGCTGTTCGGCGTCCCCGGAGCGTTCACCCCGGCCTGCTCGGACCTCCACCTGCCCGGCTACGTGCTGCGCGCCGACGACCTCCGGGCCAAGGGCGTCGACACCGTCGCCTGCATCGCCGTCAACGACGCGTTCGTGATGAGTGCCTGGGGCGAGGCCCGCAACACCGGCGACGCCGTGCTGATGCTGGCCGACGGCAACGGCGACTTCGCCAAGGCCGCCGGCCTCGACATGGACGGCTCCGGCTTCGGCCTGGGCACCCGCTCGCGGCGCTACGCCGCGATCATCAAGGACGGCGTCGTCCGCGAGATCGGCGTCGAGGACGTGCCGAGCAGCGTGGACGTCAGCGGCGTCGAGTCGGTGCTCAGCAAGCTCTGACAGCCCTGACAGCCCAACTCTGACAGCCCAGCCCCGACAGCCCCGACACCCTCGTGCGCGGAAATCGTTGCTCCGACAGCGATATCCGCGCCCGGCCGGCGCTAA
>JAKDNL010000795.1 GCA_030451825.1 Pseudonocardia sp.
TCGGGGCCACCTGGAAGGGGCCACTGATGGGCTTCCTCGAACGGCGCCGAGCACCGGCCCCGGCGACCCGACCCCCCGGCGCAGCGCCCGCACCCGCCGCGAGCCCCGGGGTCGCCCGGATCACGTGGCGGCACGAGGAACGCTCCGGATGGGCCCGGCTCCCCGACCAGGCCCTGCACCTTCTGCACTCGGCCGGATGGTGCCACGACGCAGCACTCGCGGCCTGGGCCCACGACCCCGCCACCCGCCGCAGCCCGGACGGCACCCACTGGCACGACATCGACGGCTGGTGGATCAGCACCGACACCCTGCTCAGCGTCCGAGCCCGCCGCCGCCTCGTCCCCGACGGCACGACACCCGATGGCCGCCCGCGCCTCCGGCCAGACACCTCGCCCTGGACTGTGCAACTCGCCGCGCACCAGCTGACCGGACCGCCGCCGACGGTGCAGCGCTGGTCCCGACCACCCCAGGCAGGCGACGGCACCGCGGCGGGCCCCGAGATCCGCACGACGGAGTCGGCCATCGGGCTACTCCCCCAGACCGTCCAGGACGCCGTCGGCCGCCCCACCGGGCAGGGCGCGATCCGTACCTACCCGGCCACCGGCGGCTACAGCGACCAGGTCTACGCCCACCGCCGCGACGCCGGCCAGCTCATCACCGTCTCCGCGATCCGGCAGGCCGGCGCCTTCCCCGACCCCGACACCGCGATCGACGCCGCGGACTGGCACGTCACTACCTACCGAGCGCAGGTCGGCCCGCCCGTTCACCACGCACTCGGCCACGGCTGAGGCCGGATCTGATTCCAGGAGGACTCGATGGCAGTCACGGCACGGGGACAGGCCAGTCAGGAATGGCTACTGCTGGGAATAGTGCTCACCGTGGTCGCCCCGGTGGTTGTGTTGGCGGTGCTGTCCATGGCGGCACTCGCGCTCGCCGGCGCTCTCGCTGGCGGGCCCGTTGCGTGGCCGAGCCTGCCCGAGGCGGTGATCAGCCTGGCCGCGCTGAGCGGCGAGTCGTTCGCGCCGTTTCCGGCGCCGTACGCGGCCCTCGGTGACCAGCGGGGCCTGTTCTGGGGGACATTGGCGGTTTTCATCGCGGTCGCCGCCGCGGTGGTGCTCCTGCTCGGCGTCCCGGGCTGGAGGCGGTGGGGCCCGACCCCGGCCGGGCACGCCACCCGCCGCGAGATGCGCCGCCAGGTCTCCCCTGCAGCCTGCCGCCAGCAGGCCCGCTACACCCGCCCGAGCCTGCCGCCCGGATCCCCCGCCGGCGAAATAGGGACACCGGTCGGAGAAGGACCGGGCGGGCCCGTCGTCGTCCCGCACCGCCACCACGTCGGGATCATCGCCCCGACCCAGGCCGGTAAGACCCGCCGCCTGATCACCCCGATCGCGCTCGCCGCACCGGGCGCGATGTGGTGCCAGTCGACCAAACCCGACATCCTGCTTCACACCGCACTCGCCCGCACCCGCCGGTCCGGCGCGGGTCCCGTCCTGGTCCTCGACACCACCGACACCGTGTCCTGGCCGGCGACCCTGAAGTGGTCACCGATCACCGGCTGCGCCGACCCCGAGACCGCACGACGTCGGGCCATGACCCTCGTCGAGGCCGCCGCGGTCACCGTGGAAGCCGGCGACGGCCGCGGCGCCGGCAACGACCGAGTCTTCCGCGAACGCGCCGTCATGGTGATGCGCGCCTACCTGATGGCCGCCGCGCTCGACGCCGGTGCCGGAGTGGACGAGCTGTTGACGTGGGCGGCGAACCGGCAAGGCACAGCGCCGACGGAGATCCTCGCCAAACGCGGACACCCCAAGATCGCAGCCGATCTGAGGGCCGAGGCGAACATGACGGCCAGGACCGCGGACGCGGTCTGGATGAGCGTGCGCCGCGTCCTCGAACCCCTGGCCAGCCCCCGGGTGCGGGCCTTCTGCTCGCCGGCGCCGAATGAGGCGGTGGATCTGCGCTCGCTCATCGGCTCCGGCGGCACGGTGTATGTCGTCGCTGGGCGCCGTCAGGCCCCCGATTGGGTACCGCTGCTGACCGCCCTGGCCGAGGAGTGGCTCCACACCGCCCAGGACATGGCGCTGGTGGGTCCTGGTGAACGCCTCGACCCCCCGGCGGTGGCGGTGCTCGACGAGCTCACCAACTCCACCCCGATGCCCGGGCTCCCCGACGTCATCTCCGACGCCGCCGGCCGCGGTGTGCTCACACACTGGGCGGTGCAGTCGGTCGCCCAGCTCCAAGGCGCCTTCGGGGAAGGCCCCGCCGCGGCGCTCCTGGAGAACTCCAGTACCAAGGTCGTCTTCGGCGGTATCTCCGACGCCACGACGCTGCGGTGGCTTTCCACCGTGTTCGGCGAGCACGAGCAGCTACGCAGCCAGACCCAGACCGACGGATTCTTCGGCGGCGGCCGCGACACCCGTAGCGTCGAGACTGTCCCGACGATGCGCCCCGGAGATGTCCGCACCCTCGGCCAGGACCAGGTCCTGGTCGCGCA
>JAKDNL010000796.1 GCA_030451825.1 Pseudonocardia sp.
CTCGCTCCGCAAGCTCCGCTCAGTATCGATACTCGCTCCGCAAGCTCCGCTCAGTCGTCCGGGTCGTCGCCGACCAGGTCGGAGGCCGAGGCGCCGTTCTGGCTCTTCACCGCACCGGCCTTCGACCGCGTGGCGCGGCGCTGAGCCGGACGGGGCGGCGGCGGGGGCTGCTGCTGGGAGTACTGCGCCCCGCGGCCCATGATCAGCTCCGCGAACGTGGCCATGGCCTCGTCGAGCTGGCTGGAGCTGCGCCGCTCGGACTCCTCGTTGGCCTTGGACACCAGCTCGGTCACCGACGTGGTGTCCGGGCGGGCGCGCAACGCGCTGTCGAGCTCGCCGAGCCGACTGTCCACCGACCCGCCGATCTCGCCGAGCCTGCCGTCGATCCCGGTCTCCACCGAGTCCAGCCGGCCGCCGATCTGCTCGAGCTTCTCGGTCAGCGCGTCGATCCGCTCGGCCAGCGAGTCGAACGCCGGGGTCGGGTCGACCGCGGGGCGCCCGGCCAGCTCCTCCAGGCGACGGTGCAGGCCGACGCTGGTGTCGCCGAGCAGGTTGCGCAGGCCCTCGCCGGTCTCCTCGAACGATGCCGTGGCGGCGTCGAGCTGCTCCTTGACCTGCCGCTCGACCCCGTCGATCCGCTCCTTGATCGGGGTGGCGACGGCGTTCGGCATCGCGTCCAGGCGCATCTCGTGCCGGTCGAGGCGGTTGTCCAGGTCATCGAGGCGCTTGTGCAGCCCGCCGAGCCGATCGTCGAGGCCGTCCATCCGGCCGGACACGCCCTCCAGGCGCCCGCCCATGCCGTCCAGGCGGCCGTCGAGCTGGGCGAACGGCTTGGCCAGCTTGTCCGGCAGGGACTCGATCGCCCGGGTGATCGCGCCGAGCGCGACCTCCTGGTTGTCCAGCTTGGACACGGTCTCTTCGAGTCGCTCGGCCAGGACGCCGACCTCGGCCCGGTCGGGAAGCTCGGTGAGCTTCTTGCGCACGGTGCCGATGGCATCCAGTGCCGCGAGCCGGGCGTGGATCTCGTCGAGGGAGTCGAAGACCTGCTGTTGTTCGCTGTCGCGGATCTCGGCCGCACGCGTCAGCATGCCGCGCATCCGGTCGAACGAGACGTTCGAGTTGTCGCTCATGGCACCGCCGAGTTTCCTCTGAGCTAGATGGGGAGTACCCAGAGGGTAGCGACTCCCGTTCGGGGGTCGACGGACGGTCACGGGTTGGGCCGTACGAGCATACCGGCTCGCCCGGTTCGGGCGCTCCACCAGCGTGTTCTACGGTTCCGGTGTGGCTGCTCCGCTGACTGCCGAGACCATCCGGATCGCACCCAAGGTCCTGCTCCATGATCACCTGGACGGTGGTCCGAGGGTCTCCACGGTGATCGAACTGGCCGAGGCGGCCGGCTACCGGGGCCTGCCCACGACCGACCCGGCCGAGCTCGCCGCCTGGTTCCTCGGCACCGGGGCCGGCAGCCGGCGGAGCCGGTGGGGTGGGGGGCATACAGCACACTCCGCGTCACTGGAGCGCTACCTGGAGACGTTCGGGCACACCGTCGCGGTGATGCAGACCCCGGAGGCGTTGTCCCGGGTCGCGTCCGAGGCGGCGCAGGACCTGGCCGCCGACGGCGTCGTCTACGCCGAGATCCGGTTCGCCCCGGAGCTGCATGTGGAGAACGGGCTGGATCTCGACACCGTCGTGCAGGCGGTGCTCTCCGGGTTCCGCACGGGCACCGAAATCGCCGCCGCCGAGGGCCGCACCATCCGGATCGGTTGCCTGCTCACCGCGATGCGGCACGCCGCGCGGTCGCGGGAGATCGCCGAGCTGTCGGTACGGCATCGCGACGGCATCGATGCTCGTTCCGCTGGCGCTCCTCTCGGTGCCGATGCTCGTTCCGCTGGCGCTCCTCTCGGTGGAGTGGTCGGCTTCGACATCGCCGGCGCCGAGAAGGGATTCCCACCCACCCGGCACCTGGACGCGTTCGAGTACGTCCGCCAGCAGAACGCGCACGTCACGATCCACGCCGGCGAGGCTTTCGGGCTGCCCTCGATCTGGGAGGCGATCCAGTGGTGCGGCGCGGACCGGCTCGGGCACGGGATGCGGATCGTGGACGACATCGCGGTCGGCGACGACCCGGGCGAGCCGCCGCGGCTCGGACGGCTCGCGGCCTACATCCGCGACATGCGGGTGCCGCTGGAGATGTGCCCGACGTCGAACGTGCACACCGGTGCAGCCCCGTCGCTGGCCGAGCACCCGATCGGGCTGCTCACCCGGCTGCGCTTCCGGGTCACCGTGAACACCGACAACCGGCTGATGTCGGCCTGCACCATGACCAGCGAGATGACCGACCTGGTGGAGACGTTCGGCTACGACTGGGCGACGTTGCAGTGGTTCACCGTGAACGCGATGAAGTCGGCGTTCATCGGCTTCGACGAGCGGCTCGCGCTGATCAACGACGTGATCAAGCCCGGGTACGCCGCGCTGACCGCCGACTGAGTGTG
>JAKDNL010000170.1 GCA_030451825.1 Pseudonocardia sp.
AGGGCTCGACGGTGTGGTCGACCAGCAGCGCGTCGGCGAGGATCTCGGCGGCCAGTTCCGGGTCGAGCTTCCCAGTCACCAGCCGTGCGCAGGCCTGCGCGCGGGCATCGCCGGCGGCGAGGTCGCGCTCCGCGGCCGCGGCGGCGTCCCGCCGGCGTTGCCGGTCGGCCTCGCTCAACTCGGGCGCCGGGGTGGTGTGGGTGCTTCCGCCGGAAGCAGCCGCACCGATACCGAGGATCTGGTCCCGGGCGTCGGCATCGCGGGTGTAGTAGGTGACGCGAGCGCGGCCGCCGTGGGTGCTGACGTGGGCCACCGAGTCGTCCGGCAGCGCCGGGGACTCGGCGACGATCGGGACGTCGACGCCGGGCACGGTGAAGTGATCACCGAGCCGGTGGTGCCACTGGTCGGCGCCGAACTCGGCGTTCAGGTCGTCGACGACCTCGACACCCGCGGCGGCGAGCCGGTCGCGCAGCTGCGCGGCGTGTTCGCGGGCCTGCGCGGCGGCCAGGCGGGCCTCGACGACGCCGCGGACCCCGCGCCAGGTGTCGCGCTGGGCGTCGCGCCACGCGTCGCTCAGCTCGTCGTCGGGCAGCTCCAGCAGCCGCAGCGCGTCGGCGACGGTCAGCTCGGCGGCGCCGAGCGCGGCGACCAACTTCTCGGGGAGCCGCAGCAGCGAGAGCCGCTTGTGCACCTGCCCGGCGCTGACCCCGGTGTCGGTGGAGATCCGACGCTCGGACCAGCCCCGGTCGCGGAGCCGCCCGAACGCGCGGGCCTGCTCGATCGGGGTCAGGTCCTCGCGCTGCAGGTTTTCCACCAGCATCGAGATCACGGCGTCGTCGTCGCCGGCCAGCTGGTCGCGGACCACGACCGGGACGGTGGGCACGCAGGCCAGTTGCGCGCCGGCGTGCCGCCGGTGCCCGGCGAGGATCACCCACTCCGGCCCGACCCCGAGGTCGACGTCGGGGCGGGCTGCCTCGAACGCGGCCCGGCTGACCACGACCAGGGGCTGCAGGACACCGCGCTCGGCGATCGAGGCGCCGATCCCGGACACGTCGCCCATGCCGTCCCGGATGTTGTCCGGGTGCGGGGCCAGCGCCCCGAGCTCGACCGTGAGTATCCGTTCCCCCTCGACCGGGGGCGCCTCGGCTGCCGCGGCCATCGCAGAGAGGATCCCGCCCCGCGCGGGTCCCACCGCGGCGGTGGGGGTGCTTCCGCCGGAAGCACCGTCGGCGGGTTCCTCAGTCGCCGTGCTGCGGCGCCCGATCCGGGCCGCCGCGTCACTCTGCAGTCCGCGCTTGCTGGTCTTTGCCGCCATGTGTGCGCTCCGCCCGCCGTCGACGACCTAATGGTCCCGTGGGTGCTTCCGCCGGAAGCACCCACCATCATTATATGGATTGTATGGGTTGAGTGTCGGTGGCGCGCCGGCGGGGCTGCTTCCGCTGGAAGCACCCCGGTCGCGGAGACCGGACAGGTGCCGGTCGAGCGCGCCGCGGGCCATCGAGGGGTAGTCGCCCCGGATGCCGGTCACGGCGGCCGGGAGCTCGCGTAGCCGGCCGCGCCAGGGGGCGAGCCGGTGGCCCAGGACGCGGAGCGGGTCGCGGGCGCCGCGGAAGGCGTCGCCGCGGTGGTGTTCGGGTCGGTCGGGGTGGTGGTCGAGGGCCCAGAGCAGCCCGGCGGGGCTGCCGCCGGCGGCCCACCACCACCACAGCAGCGCGCGGGCCCGCCAGAGCGGGACCGGGCACCGCCCGCCCGGCTGCAGTCCGAGACGGCGCAGGACCCGCCGGGTTGCCTCGGTCCGCTCGGGACCGTGTTCGGGGATCCGGAACAGGGGCCAGCGTTGCGGGCTGGTGTTCGGGGGTTCGAGCCGTCTGCCGTTCAAGGGCTTGTTCTCTACGAGAGATTCGGGGAGGTCGCCACTTTCATCCACAACGGTTCTGACCTGGGCGGAACCCGGCTCGTGGTCAGGTCCGGCGGCCCGGGACGGGGCCGGGCGCGGGCGGCTGCTGACCAGCGCGTAGGTCGGGGTGCGGCCGTGGTCGGTGTCGAGGAACTCGGCCGAGGCGGCGTGCTCGACGACGACGACCAGGCCCGCCTCGCGGGCCCAGGCGATGACCCGGGACACGGTGCGGGGAGCGCGGCCGCCTGCGGCGCCGAGCCGGTCCGCGGTCACCGCGGTCACCAGGCCGGTCTCCCAGTCCATCGCGTAGACGAGCTGGCGCAGGATCGCGGTCCAGGCGCGGCGCTTGTCGGCGCGCCACTCCTCGGCGTCGACGAGCTCGGCGACCACGGCCAGGGCCTCGGCTTGGTCGGTGAGCACCCGCCACCCGGCCTCGATGAAATGCCGCCACCCCGGGTGCGGCCGGTACCCGGGGCGGCGCAGCCGGGCGGCGGACCGGCCGCGGCCGTAGGACATCGCCCGCGCGAGCTTGCGGTCCGCGGACCGGCGCGCGGACCGGGCCCGCCGCGGCGGCCGCTCCCGCGGCGCCGGTGTGCACGCGGCCCGGCCGCGCGGCGGCCGCGCACGCCGGCGCTGGGCCGGGATCGACACGAGGGTGCTTCCGGCGGAAGCACCGTCGGTGAGGTCGTGCAGGAGACACAGCTGACCGGCCGCCGTCGCGGCCAGGGTGAAGTCCCCGGCCTCGTAGCAGGGCAGACACCAGCCGGTACCGATCTCTGGTACCCAAGTTGGGCGTGGTGGATGCACATCCCTGCGCACAGGGTTTATCGTGGGCACGCGAAAGCGACCCTTCTTGGGAAGGAAGGTTGGTTACCCCGGCTCGCCGGGGTGACGACGTCGATCGGACTGGCATCCGGCCGACGCGAGAACGGCACCGAGGCGGCCCCTGGCAGGGGGCCGCCTCGTTCTCGTTATGAGGCCTTCGTCAGCGGCAACTCCTCCGGACGATTCGACGGCGCCAGCTCAGAGGTGTGGTCGAGCCCGATAGCGACGAGCGCGGCGAGCGTCTCGGAGTAGGACCAGTCGCGCTCCTCGGCAAGCTCCCGCACGAGGTCACTGGCCTCGGTAGGGAGTCGGGTGGCCATCAAGGTCCGGTCGCCCTTCGAGGGACGACCGGGACCAGCCTGACGCTTCGCCATGTGCTGGATCATGGTGGATAACTGTTACGCACTGTTGGCGACACGCCGAGCACAACGCGGCTACTCACCCATGATGATGTCCTGGCCTGCGTGCCGCCCTTAGTTGGCGCTGTGCCAGCGCGCTGCGATGTCGCCCGTCCGCAAGGTCGTGATGCGGTGAGCGACTTCGCTGGCGGCGAGGGAGTCACCTGCAGTGCCGCGCTCGATGAACGCGGCCAAGGTGTGGAGGTCACGCATGGCCCGGAGCGTGGGATAGCCAGCCCAGGTGGTGACGTCCCAGCCGTAGGCGTCGCTGAACGCGGCGCGTTCTGCCTGACTACGACCCATCCGGGCGCCCTGGTGGGTGTTGATCAGGTCGAGTTCGCGCGGTCCGATGGCGACTTCGTCCCAGTCGCCAAGGAGGACCTGATCACCGTCCCACAGCGTGTTGCCTGGGTAGGCGTCGCCGTGGATCAGGCCAACGCCGAGTTCGGTATCCAGCAGGGCGTACTCCTGGAGGAGCCGCTGGCGCCGTTCCTCGAGCCAGGCTTGATCCTCCTCAGCGAGGTGGGTCGAGCTGGCCAGGACGGTGCCGAGGTGGATCAACGGCTGGTATCGCGGCACGTCCCCCGGGGCGTGAGATAGCCGGTGGAACGTCCGCAGGATCGAACCAAGGGCCGCGGCTCCCGGGGTCGGGGCGTTGCTGGGCTGCGGGTAGTACCGCCAGAACGTGACGGCCATCGAGTCGACTTGGATCGGCCGATCAATCATGGGATCCGTCGCGGGGACGCCCTGGTCCCGGGCCCACCGGGCGATGCGGACGGCCCGCTGCGCTCGCTGGCGGTCGTCACCTCGATCGACACGCACGACGATCCCGAGATCCTCGATCAGGTACACCGGCGTCGCGTGGTGATGCAGGACAGATAGGGGACCCTCGAAGCCGGCGGCGACGCATGCAGCGCGGGCGGCGTCGTCAACCTGGCTGGTCGTTGTCACGGGCCCGAGCCTATGGGCTTGGCGGTCGGCGTCTGCTCCGAGAAGGCGTCCAGCCCGGTGACCAGCAGGCGGGCGTCTCGCGTGTCGGCGTAGCGCGGAGCAGCGAGTCGACGACTGATTGGCGCGAGGCGGTCGTAGAGCTGGCGGATCCGCTGGGACGGAGGAAGTGCCAGGATCGGTGCGAGTGCCTCGGCGCTTCCGGCGATATCGCCGGAAGCCAGTCGAGCCTCCGCGACGTCGGCGCGGGCCATGGCCTCGTCGCCGTAGGACCGCTGTTCGAGTGGGCCATTCTCGTAGAGCGCGATGGCTTGAAGCGCAGCGCGCTCTGCTTGCTCGTGCTCTCCGACCAGGGATCGGGCCCCGCCCGCGTAGTAGAGCTGTTTCGCGATCGGGAAGGTCAGCAGGCCGCCGAAGCGGCCGATCTCGTCGTCGAGGTCCTGACCGTGGCCGCGGGCCTGCTCGGCCCGATCGAGCGCTGCGGCGACCGCTCGTGCGTCCCCGAGGCGCGCGCCGGCGCGGGCCTCCAACGAGGCCAGTCGCACCCGGGCGTCAGCGGTGATCGCGTACTGCTGCCCGGCTTGGGCGTAGGCGACGGCCTCCTTCGGACGTCGCGAGCCCTCGGCGATGAGCGCCTGAGTGCCTCGGACCCAGGCCAGGAGGCCGTGGTGGTCAGCTTGCTCGCCACACGTCAGAGCTGCCCGAGCCTGGGCCATGGCAGAGCCCGGGTCGCCGAGGTTCTGGCTGGCATGGGCCAGCAACAAGCAGGTGGTACCGGCGAGTAGGAACAGCTGGCGGGACTGGCGTGGGTGAGGACGATCCCGGAGGAGGCCGACGGTGATGTCCCGCAGCTCGACGAGGTCGTGGAACAGCGGCAGTGCAGGAGTTGAGACGTAGTCGACCGCGATTCGGGCGAGCTCGTCGGAGACGTGCTCGATGAGCGTCGGGGCAACCTGGTCGGCGTCGGCCCACGCTGCGAAATCCAGTGAGGCGCGCGCAGCGGCAGCTGAGAGGTCGCGGGGGCTCTCTGTCGGCCCGGCGACCACGATCGACTCCGGCGCGGCCGCCGTCGGCGGGCGGAGCAGCTCATCCAGCGAATGCCCGAACAGCCGCTGCATGACGCGGCGAGTGCTTGGGTTCGCTCGTTCGCCCGAGCGTTGCCCGGCGGCGAGTCGTTGCAGGTGGCGAACCGTGATCGTGGCGGGTTCGTCGTGCTCGCGGGCGAGCCGATCGAACGCCCGAACCTGTTCCTCGTAGGTGGCGTCGCCCTGTCGGATCAGCAGTTCAAGCAGCGTGCGAGGGGGCTGACGGTCGGGCACCACTCTCACCTCGCAGCCTTCTACTCAACAACGACGGTAACTCCGGTGCGGATTGCCGGGGCCCGTTTCGACAGAAACGCGATCACCGATGGCGTTGACATGTCGGTGTCAACTGCCGGGCCTGGCGAGGCTTCGGTAGCGCTGCGCGGAGTCACGCAGGATCGCTCGGGCTGCTTCATCGAACACCGCGAACGAAGACAGGTGATCGAACAGCTGGCGGTAGGCGTCGACGTCGCCCTGCACAGTCAGGTAGGCAACTCGTGTAGTCGTGCCGACGATGACGAGCTGATCGTCGAACTCCGTCCACGAGTTGAGCGGCAGCTCGGGTACCGGTTGACCCCACGGGACGATCCCGAGCCGGACGTTGGGCCGGGTCGTGATGGCTGCGAGGTGCTCCATCTGCTCGGCCATTCCGTCTCCGGCGAGGAGCGCCCAGCCGAGGGAGCCCTCCGGTAGCAGAAACGAGAACTGCCTCTCAGTGGCAAGTGCGTCCTGGTTCTCCAGCCGCGCCGCAGCCCCCGCCTCGGCGGCGTCGGGGTCCAGGTCTGTACCTCCGTCGAACAGTGCGCGGCAGTAGTCCGCGGTCTGCAGGAGCCCCGGGAGTCCGCTCGGCGAGAACGTCCGTTGGAGGGTCGACGCCTCCTGGATACGGCCGATGCGCTTCTGGGCGGGTTCGGCATCACGGCGCAGGACAACACGCTGGTTACCCGCACGCATGTCCGTGGCGATCGCCGTCAGTCGACGACGGGCGGCAGCAGGAGCCCCGTACACCGCGCAGAGCTTCTCGACATGCTCTACCCGGGGGACCTGGCGAGCGTTCTCGAACTTGGCGATCAACGACTGGCTGATACCGGCCTGCGTGGCCGCGTCGACTTGTCGGAGCCCCGCGACGTCGCGGAGCTCCCGCAGCGCGCCCGACAGCGAGTCGCGGTCAGACCGTGAGTCCGGCATGTCCCTCTCGTGCGTGATCAGGCCGCGATGTGGCGGCGGTGGTACTGAGGGTGCGCGGTGTGCCACGCAGCGAACGGCGTCCCGAGGTGCCAGGCCAGGTCAGCCGCCGCGATGTACCCCGTGGCGGACGTATCTTCCACGGCCACCTCGCCGAGATGCTGACCAGCCTCGTCGTAGCGAGCGACCGCCACATACTGGTGTTCGACGACCCAGAAGTCCCCGGTACGCAGCAGGACCCGGGCGACCGGGTGCTCAGCAAGATCCAGGATCCGAACGTCCTGCCCCGCCTCCACCGCGTAGGTGTAGACCCACTCGTTGGCGTAGCGCTGGTACTCCGTGGGCGGCCCATCGAGTACGACGAGGTTGCGCCAGACCCGGCCGGCGGCCGCGTCGTCGCGCAGCTCCTGGAAGAAGGGCTCCCGGTATTCGCTGGCCGGCCCGGGCGCATCGCCGAGGTAGCCAGCGAAATCGGCATCGTCAGATGGCACGGCGTAGGCGCCGCGGGTCTGGATGCGCAGCATGTCACCGGGGGTGCGACGTCGTTCCTCAAGCCACGCCTCGAAGTCTGCGATGTCGAGGCCCCCGAGTTCCGGGAGCATCGTCTCGGGTACTACGACGCGCCGCTCGTGCTCCGGCAGCCGCGGGTCGGGGATGTTCGTCCCCACGATCTCGTATCCGCTCGGGCCCTTAGCGATCTCGGGGCACTGCTTGCCGATCGGGCAGGACGCGTCACGCAACACCTTGCTCACCGTGTCTCCCTCCGCCGTTTGAGTGTCCGAGCAGTCTCCGCCGGACCCTCGTGAGAGTCAATCTGAGATGGAATACCTCTAGAGACATTCCATCTCATATGGAATACTGAGATCCGTCCGGTCCGAGGTCCAGGAAGGTCGTCCGGAGGTCCGGTTGAGGTCGTGGCGTGGTCGTCCAGATCGCCCGCAGGCTTATGACCAGTTGAAACGCACCACGGAGTAGCCGACCAAAGGGGATGACCGGCCATGGACGTTGTAGCCGCACTGATCGTGTTCTCGCTGATCGGGACGTTCATCTGCGCGAAGGCGCGGGCGGCGCTGCCGGCGTTGTTCTTCGGCGTCGTCGGGATCGTCCTGTTCTGCACGACCCCGCTGGGCGCCGGCCTTCCCGGCGCGGTGGCCGACATCGCCAGCTGGCTCGGCGACCAGGGCGGCTCCGTGGTGCAGGCCTCGACCAACAAATAGCTCGACCGTCCGGCTGACGGAGGCCGGCGCGGTGTTCGACCTGCGGCCCGTCCGGGATCGGTTCCCGGGGTGGCCTCGGCGGGGATTGCGCCCCCGCCGAGGCCTGGGCCGTGCCCATCCATTGCGAGGGAGACGACCCATGACCAGGTTCCCAGCCGCCGCCACGGCGGCATCCACCAGCCGAGTGCTGTGCGCGGCCGACCCGGACCGCATGTTCCCGCCCGACGAGTCTGTCCGCCCGGGCCAGGCGCCCACGGCGGGGGAGTGGGCGGCCCTGGCGGTGTGCCGGCGCTGCCCGCTGCTGCGGGCCTGCCGGGCCGAGGTCCTGGAGATGGCGCTGCCCTACGGGGTGGCCGGCGGCCTGACCGCGGCCGAGCGTCGCGGGATCCGCGCCGGCCAGATCCGTACCGCCCGGACCGCGAACGCGGGAGCGGCGGCATGAGCGGGGTGTGGGGCACCACGGAGGTGGGCGCCCCAGCCGCCGCCATAGGGCCGCAGACCGAGGACGCCGTGATCGAGGCCGTGAACCTGCTGTTCCGGGCTCGGCACCACCTCACCCCCGACGTTCTGCGGTCCCTGGCCTCGGTGTGGGAGTGCGGCTGCGCGGCCCGCTACGGGGCGCCGCACGAGCGGTTCTGGGAACTCGACCCGAGCTTCTACACCGACCACGACGTCGTCGAGTGCGAGGCCGAGAACCAGCCCACCGACGCCGGGGGTTCGGGATCGGACGAGCAGCTGGGAGCAGGAGCATGAGCGGGGCGCGGCGGCGCCGCGGTCTGAACACCGAGCGGTGGGGTTTCCAGCCCCTGGCCTGGGAGCAGAACGGGCTCCCGACCTGGCGCTACGGGCACGCCCCGGCCGGGCTGGTGACCCGCCGCCAGATGCGCGCGGCCGACCTCGCCCCCGGCGGGGCGGACCCGGTGGCTCAGGTGGTGTGGCGACACCGCCGCCACGAGGTGAGGGCACTGCTGTGGGACCGCGCCGAGCTGGTCACCAAGCGGGTCCCGACCCCGGCGCAGCTGGTCGCGGTCGGACTCGCCCTGGCCGCGCGGCGCTGGTGCCCGGCCTGCACCCGCGACGTCGGCTACTGCCTCCAGACCTCGCTCGGGGTGTGCGTGGACTGCGCGTTTCCGGAGATCGCGTTCCCGGGGGTCGCGTTGCCGGAGATCGCGGTCGCAGAGGTCGAGAGCGGGTGGGCGGCATGAACCGGATCCCGATGAAGCGAGCACTACTGACCGGGCTCGGGCTGATGGCGGTGACCGCGGTCGCGGCCGCGATCTCGCCCGCGGTCGCGGAGTTCGTGGCGACGCTGCTGGTCATGCTGGTGGTGCTGGTGGCCATGGTCCCGGCGACGGTCGCCGGACGGCGCCTGTGGCTGACGATGGCCGACCGGCGCGCGGAGCGCGTGCTCGCACCGGCCGAGGACGTTCCCGCCCGTGAGCCGGTTCCTCAGGCACCAGCCCCGGTCGGTCTCGCGGAGCTGCGGAGCGCGGCGTGACCGCGGCCGTGGTCACCGGTCTCGTCGTCCTGGCGGTGGTGGTGCTCGCGGCGCTGGCCGCGAGCGACGCCCAGCAGCGCTCGCAGCTGCCCGGGCGCGGCCGCGGCATCCGCGGGGTACCGAGGGCCCGCCGATCGCGCCGGAGGCGGCGGTGAGGGCCGCGCGGCTCCGTCAGGCCGGGTTGGCGCTGGTGATGGTGGGCGCGTTGTCGGTGAGCGTGCGCGGCCAGGTGCAGGCGGTCGCGCCGCTGCTCGGCGGGATGGGCGTCGTGCTGGCCCTGACCAACGACCTGGCCGCGCTGCTCGCGCTCAACGAGCTGATCAGCACCCGCCGGCCCGAGGTCCGCCGATGGGCGTGGGCGGTGCTCGTGCTCGCCGGCGGCACCGCGGCCGGGTTGAACACCTGGCACGCCATCGCCGGAGGCCAGCTGCCCGCGGTGTGGGCGGTCGTGGTCGGGATCGGCCCGGTGCTGCTGGCGGTGCTGCTGTCCCACCTGGTCGCGCTCGTCCTCGACCACCCCACACCGTCGGGAACCGCGACATCCGCCGCCACCGGCGGCCGTCCGGACACAGCGGCACCGGTCACCGACCCGCAGGCCCCGGCCCCGCAGGTCTCCGTCCCTCAGGCCCCGGTGGCGCCCGCGCCGTACGAGGACAACGCCGACGACGACGAGGACGACGAGACGACCCAGGCCGGTCAGGTGACTGTGCCCCTGACCGGCCCGGGATCCCACCACGGCCTGGCGGTCGTGCGGGCGGCCCCGCTGCTTCCGCCGGAAGCACCGTGGGGCCTGCTTCCGGCGGAAGCACCCCTGCCCGGCAGAAACCGGGCCGCCGACCCGTCAACCTCGGCCGCCGAGTGCGTTGTTGAAGACGTGGAGGACGTGGAGGACGGCCGGGTGGCGCGGGCGGTGGCCCAGCTGCGGGCCGGGTGCTCGCTGACCGGCGCTGACGTCGCCGAGCGGGAGGGCTGCTCGGACCGCACCGGGCGCCGGGTCCTGCAGCAGGCCCAGCAGCACCTCGACGCCGCGCCGGCCCCGGCGCGGGTCACCGGATGAGCAACCCGAGGAGTCGATGACCATGCTCAGCCCACACACCACCGAGGTCGAGGTCCGGGACCTGCACCGCCGGCTCCTCACCCTCGCTTTCGCGTTCCTGACCATCGCGGTCATGCTCGATGTGCTGCGCAGTGCCACGGCCGGGTCGGTCGCGGTCGGCGCGGCCGCGCACGTCGGCTACAGCCTGATGGTGGCGCTGGCCGGTGGCGCCCTGGTGCACCGCTGGTGGTACTTCCACCCCACGCAGATGTTCCGCCGCGAGCTCGGCGGCCCGACCGGCTGGCTCGATCGCCACGACCTCGCCGCCTCCGCCGGCGAGCGCGGCGTCCGCGCTGTCGCACCGACCCCGACCGGCGGGCCCGACGCGCCGGTGTCGGAGTTCGGGTGGCGGGTCGGGCACCTGGTGTCCGGGCCCCGCTACCTGCGCCGGGTCTGGGAGCCGCGCTCCTGGTCCCCGGCCAGCTGGTGGCCGGCCCGGCGCCCGGTGTACTCACCGTGGTCGCGCGGGTTCGGGATCCTGGGCCCGCAGGGATCGGGCAAGACCCAGTTCCTGGTCCACGTCGTCCTCGACTCCCCGGGCGCGGCGGTCGTGTCCTCCACCAAGCCCGAACTCGTCACGCTGACCCGCGAGCTGCGCGGGCGTCTCGGCGGGACCGCGGTGTTCAACCCGGCGCTGCTGGGCTCGATCGGCTCCGACTTCGCGTGGGACCCGATCTCCGGGTGCACCGACCACGGCGTCGCCGGACGCCGGGCCTGGGCGCTGGTGCGCGGCGCCGGCGGCGCCGAGGGCACCGAACGGGCCAGCTTCTGGGCCCGCAAGGCCCAGGAGATCGTGCGCTGCTACCTGATGGCCGCCGCCCTGACCGGGCGGGACATGCTCGACGTGATGCGCTGGGCCAACGACCCCGACAACAAGGAACCGTCGCGGATCCTGGCGCACTACGGCGGGCAGGTCCCGCCCGGCTGGCTGGAGACCTTCACGACGCACCTGGGGGCGACGCCCAACACCCGCACCGGCTACTTCGCCACCGTCACCAGCTGCGTCGGGTTCATGGACTCCCCGACGGTCGCGGCCGCGTGCCGGCCCGGGCCGGGGTCGTCGTTCTCGGTCGAGGCGTTCCTGCGCCAGCGCGGCACCCTCTACCTCGTCGGCGGCTCCGGCGACGAGGGCCTGGCCCCGCTGATGACCGCGCTCACCGAGTACGTGTTCGACGAGGCGCAGCGGATCGCGGCCACCCGGCCAGGTGAGCGGCTGTCCCCGACGCTGAACTTCGTCCTCGACGAGGTCGCCCACACCACCCCGGTCCCGCTCGACAAGTGGGCGGCCGACTCGCGCGGCTGGGGCATCACCGTCGGCGCCGTCGTCCAGTCGCTCTCGCAGTTCGCGACCACCTGGGGCCGCGACCGCGGCAAGGTGATCTGGGAGAACCTGCCCACGCAGGTGGTGCTGCCCGGGGTCACCAACACCGAGGACCTGCGCGCCCTGTCCTACCTCGCCGGGGAACGCTGGGTACAGCGCATCACCCGCGGCGAGTCCGAGAGCGAACCGAACCGGTCCTCGCACTCCACGTCACGGACCCCGACCCGCGAGCCGGTGGTGTCCGGGCACACGATCTCCACCATGCCCCGCTGGCACGCCTACGTCGTCGGCCTCGGCCGCCACCCCGCGATCGTCGGCTACGAACCCGGCTACCGGCGCGTGGCCCGCGAACGACGACGACCC
>JAKDNL010000171.1 GCA_030451825.1 Pseudonocardia sp.
CGGCGGGGACAGCCTCGTCGCGACCCGTCTCGGCGCCCGGCTCCGGGCGGCCGGGCTGACCGGCGTCGGGCTGAACCGGCTCTTCGAGTCGCCGACCCTCGCCGGGTTCTGCACCTCGCTGACGGCGCCGACCGCGACCGGGACGGGAGCCGACCGGCTCGCCGCGCTCACCCTCGTCTCCGACCTGGCCCGGCGGCACGACCCGTTCCCGCCGACCGACGTCCAGCGGGCCTACTGGCTAGGACGCGACGAGCGGTTCGTGCTCGGCGGCGTCGGCGCGCACTTCTACGCCGAGCTCGACGGCGCGGACGTCGACCTCGCGCGGCTCGAGAACGCGTGGAACGGGCTCATCGCCCGGCACGACATGCTGCGCACCGTCTTCGACGACGACGGTCGCCAACGGGTGCTGCCCGAGGTGCCCCGGTTCACGATCCCGGCCGTCCGGGCAGGCGAGACCGCCGACCTGGACCGGCTGCGCGATGCCATGTCGCACCAGGTGCTCGACCCGCGGCGGTGGCCGCTGTTCGACGTCCGGGCCGTGGAGTACGAGCGCGACGGCGAGCGCCGCACCCGGATCGGGGTCGGCCTGGACAACCTGCTCGTCGACGCGCTGAGCATCGTCGCGATCTACACCGAGCTGAGCCTGCGCTACGCCGATCCGCACACCGAGCCGGCACCCGTCGAGGCGTCCTTCCGCGACTACGTGCTGTCGGTGGCCCCGCAGCCCGAGCAGCGCGAGCTCTCCGAGGCGTGGTGGCGGGAACGGATCGGTGACCTCCCGCCCGCGCCGCGGCTCCCGCTGCGTGCCGAACCGGCGGCGGTCACCCCACCGCGGTTCAGCCGCCGGGACACCCGTCTCGGCGCCGACCAGTGGACACGGATCAAGGAACGCGCACGGGCCCTCGACCTGACCCCGTCCACCGTGTTGATGGCCTGCTACGCCGAGGTGCTCTCGGCCTGGAGCGCGCGCGCCGACCTGACCCTCAACCTGACCCTGTTCGACCGGCGCGACGTGCACCCGGACATCGACCGGGTGCTCGGCGACTTCACCTCGCTGCTGCTGGTGCCGCACCGGCCGCGGGCGGGCGAGGGCTGGCTCGACCGCGCCCGGCGGCTCCAGTCCGAGGTGTGGGCGGGGCTGGAGCACCGCGACGTGTCCGCGGTGTGGGTGCAGCGGGAGCTGACCAAGCAGTCCGGTGACGCCGACGCGACCATGCCGGTCGTGTTCACCAGCGCGCTCGGCGGCCACTACGAGCTCGGCGACCTGTTCGGCTACGCCGACCTGGTGTGGGGGCTCACGCAGACCCCCCAGGTCTGGCTGGACCACCAGGTCATCGAGTACCGGGGCGAGCTGATCCTGAACTGGGACGCTGTCGACGACCTGTTCCCGGACGGTCTGCTCGACGACATGTTCGCCGCGTACCGGGGCCTGCTGGACCGGCTCTCCGGCGACGACTGGGAGGCGCCGGTGCCGGACCTGCTCCCGGCGGGCCAGGCGGCCGTCCGGGAGCGGGTCAACGCGACCGAGGGCGCCGAGCACCCTCGACCGCTGCACCACGACGTCTTCGCCCGCGCCGCCGCCGCGCCGGACCGGCCCGCCCTCCTCGGCGGCGACGGCGACGGCGGGGAGCTGAGCTACGGAGCCCTCGCCGACTCGGCGCTGCGCGTGGCCGCGGTGCTGCGCACCGCCGGTGTGCGGACCGGCGACACGGTGGCGGTGACGCTGCCGCGCGGCCCGGGACAGATCGTCGCCGTGCTCGGCGTCCTCGCCGCAGGCGGTGTCTACGTCCCGGTCGGGGTCGACCAGCCACCCGCACGCCGGGGCCGCATCCACGCCGCGGCCGGGATCCGGACCGTCGTCACCGAGGCGGTGCTCGCCGAGGCGAGGGCCGCGGAGCCGCTCGCGGAGCCGGTGCCCGTCGACCCCGACGCGCTCGCCTACGTGATCTTCACATCCGGATCCACCGGAGAGCCCAAGGGCGTCGAGATCACCCACCGCGCCGCCCTCAACACCATCGACGACATCAACCGGCGCTTCCACGTCGGACCCGACGACCGGGTACTCGCCGTCTCCGCCCTCGACTTCGACCTGTCCGTCTACGACATCTTCGGACTGCTCGGCGCCGGCGGCGCACTGGTCCTCGTCGCCGAGCAGGACCGGCGTGAGGCGCGGGCCTGGCTGCGGGCCTGCGCCGCGTACGGCGTCACCGTGTGGAACTCGGTGCCGGCCCTGCTGGACATGCTGCTGGTCGGCGCGGACGAGCTGCCGCCCGGCCTGCGCCTGGCCATGGTCTCCGGGGACTGGGTCGGTCTCGACATGCTCGGCCGGGTGAGGGCGGCGAGCGACGGCCGCTGCCGGCTGATCTCCCTGGGCGGCGCGACCGAGGCCGCAATCTGGTCCAACTGGTTCGACGTCGCGACGCCGGCCCCGGGTTGGACGTCCGTTCCCTACGGGCATCCGCTGACCAACCAGCGGTTCCGCGTCGTCGACGACCTCGGCCGCGACTGCCCCGCCTGGGTCCCCGGTGAGCTCTGGATCGGCGGCACCGGAGTCGCCGAGGGCTACCGCGGCGATCCGGGCAGGACCGCGGACCGGTTCGTCAAACACGACGGGCACCGCTGGTACCGCACCGGCGACCTCGGCCGTTACCACCCCGACGGCATCCTCGAGTTCCTCGGCCGCCGCGACCAGCAGGTCAAGATCCGCGGGCACCGCATCGAGCTGGGCGAGATCGAGGCCGCGCTGGCCGAGCACCCCGGCGTCGCGCAGGCGAAGGTGCTGGCCCCCGGCGGCCGCGGGGAACGCCGCATCGCCGCCGTCGTCGTCCCGGCCGGCCCGGCCCTCGCGACGGCCGACCTGGAGGCGTTCCTCGCGGACCGGCTCCCGGTCTACGCGCTGCCCACCGGGTACGCCACGGTCGAGGAGCTCCCGCTGACCGTCAACGGGAAGGTCGACGTCGGCGCGCTGGCCCTCGTCACGACCGACGAGGCGTCGGCGCTCGACGATCCGCCGAGTGGGCAGGCCGAGGAGGCCGTCTCGGCCGTCTGGGCCGAGGTGCTGGACCTGGCGTCCGACCCCGGACGCGGGCAGAACTTCTTCGGCCTCGGCGGCGACTCGCTCGCCGCCACCCGGTGCGTGGAGATCCTGCGCCGCCGGTACGGCGTGGAGCTGTCGCTGCGGCAGCTGTTCGCCACACCCACGGTGGCCGACGTGGCCGCCCACCTCACCGACCTGACCGACGGCCGGCCGGCGTTCGAGTCCGGTCACTGGGAGGAAGACTTCGTATGAGCTCGTCACTGCAGCAGGACGCGGTCACGCTGGTCCGCGAGATCTCCGAGCTCGGGGTCCGCCTCTGGGAGGACGGCGGGCAGCTCCGGTTCCGCGCGCCGCGGGGGGTGGTCACCGAGGAGCTGCGCGCCCGGCTGCGCGAACACCGGACCGTGCTCGTCGAGCACCTGCGCGACGACCGTCCGGTGATCGTCCCCGACCCGGACGCGGCGTCCGAGCCGTTCCCGCTCACCGACGTACAGTCGGCCTACCTGCTGGGCCGCCGCGACGCGTTCGGGTACGGCGGGGTCGCCTGCCACGCCTACCTCGAGGCCGCGTTCGCCGACCTCGACCCGCAGCGGTTGCAGGACGCGTGGCGCGCGCTCGTCGCCCGGCACGGCATGCTCCGGGCCGTCGTGCACCCCGACGGTCACCAGCAGGTCCTGCCGGAGGTCCCGGACTACGACATCGCCGTGGCCGACCTGCGCGGCGCGGACCCGGACGCCGTCACCGATGCGGTCGAGCGGACGAGGGCCGAGCTCGACCACCGCGTCCACCCCACCGACCGGTGGCCCCTGTTCGACCTGCGCGTCACCCGCTCCGACGAGCAGGCACTGCTGCACCTGTCGATCGACCTGCTGATCGCCGACTACGCCAGCGTGCAGCTATTGCTCGCCGAGCTGGACCAGCTCTACCGGGACCCCGGCCGGGCGCTGCCCCCGGTGGAGATCGGCTTCCGGGACTACGTGCTCGCCGCCCGCGGGCAGGTCGGCGGACCGGTCCACGAGCGGGACCGTGCCTACTGGACGGCGCGGATCGACGAGCTCCAGTCCGCGCCGGAGCTGCCCGTCCTCGGCTCCGACGAGCCCTCCGCCGACTCCGCCCCGCGCTTCCGGCGGTGGCGGGCCGCGCTGACCCCGGCGGAGTGGGCCGGCCTGCGGGAGCGGGCCGCCGAGCAGGGCATCAGCCCGACCGGCGCGCTCGCCGCGGCCTACGCCGAGGTCGTCGGACGGTGGAGCCGCAACCCCCGCTTCACGCTCAACCTCACGCTGCTGGGCCGGGCGCCGCTGCACCCGCAGGTCGGTGCCCTGGTCGGCGACTTCACGTCGGTGACCCTGCTGGCCGTCGACCAGGACCGGGACACCACGTTCCGCGAGCGGGCCGGCGCGGTCGCCGCGCTGCTGTGCGCCTAAATGGACCCCCGCACCTACTCCGCCTCGCCGGGTACCCGCGCGGGCGCGCGCCGGCGGGGAGGGCCCGAGGCGCTGATGCCGGTCGTGTTCACCAGCGCGATCGGCCTGAACGCCGACGAGGCCGAGGGCGCGCTCACCGGGCAGGGCACGCTCGTGCACGGCATCACCCAGACCCCGCAGGTGTGGCTCGACTGCCAGGTGCTCGAACACCACGGCGCCCTGCAGATCAGCTGGGACGTCCGCGACGGCGTGCTCCCGGACGCCGTCGTGGACGACATGTTCGACGCCTACACCGCGCTGGTCCGGGCCCTTGCCACGGACACGACCGCCTGGCGGGCGACGTGCCCGGTGCCGCTGCCGCCGGAGCAGGCGCGGCGGCGCGAGCGGGTCAACGCGACCGCGGCGCCGCTGCCCGACGAGCTGCTCCACGACGGGTTCCTCGCCAGCGCCCGGCAGACCCCGGACCACCCGGCGGTCGTCACGACGGACACGACGCTGAGCTACGCCGACGTCGCGGCCGGTGCCGGCGCGGTCGCGGCCGCGCTGCGCGCCGCGGACCACCGGCCGGGCGGGATCGTCGCGGTGATCACCGAGCGGGGCCCGGAACAGGTACTCGCCCTGCTCGGCACGACGCTCGCCGGAGGCACCTACCTGCCGATCGACACGAACCAGCCACCCGCCCGCCGCGACCGGCTCCTCGCCGACGCCGGCGTGCAGGTGGTGCTGACGCAGTCCTGGCTGCCCACCGCGGACCTGCCGGCGGGGACCCGGGTGATCGCCGTGGACGGGCTCGAGCCGTGCCCACCGCCGCCCGCGCCCCGCGCCACCCCGGACGACCTCGCCTACGTGATCTACACGTCCGGCTCGACCGGCGTCCCCAAGGGCGTGATGACCACCCACCGGGCGGCGGTCAACACGGTGGCCGACATCAACCGCCGGTTCCGGATCGGCCCCGGCGACCGCGTGCTCGGACTCGCCCAGCTCGGCTTCGACCTGTCCGTCTACGACGTGTTCGGCACGCTCGCGGCCGGTGCCACCCTCGTCCTGCCGGACGCGGACCGGCGCGGCGACCCGTCGCACTGGGCCCGGCTGGCCGCCTCCGCGGGGGTCACGGTGTGGAACTCGGTACCGGCCCAGCTCCAGATGCTCGAGCACTACCTGGCCGCCGAGCACGCACGGGAGTCCTCGCCGCTGCCCGCGCTGCGCCTCGCCCTGCTCTCCGGCGACTGGATCCCGGTGACGCTGCCCGGCAAGATCGGATCCCGGCTCCCCGGATGTGAGCTGGTCAGCCTCGGCGGCGCCACAGAGGCCGCGATCTGGTCGATCGTGCACCCCGTCGGCGACGTGCCGGAGGGCGCGCGCAGCATCCCGTACGGCACCCCGCTGGCCAACCAGACGTTCCACGTGCTCGACAGCGCCCTGGAACCGGTCCCCGACCTCGTGCCGGGCGACCTCTACATCGGAGGCGCGGGCCTCGCGCGCGGCTACCTCGGGGACCCCGACCGCACCGCGGAACGGTTCGTCGTGCACCCGCGCACCGGTGAGCGCCTCTACCGCACCGGCGACCTGGGCCGGTACATGCCGGACGGGGTGATCGAGTTCCTGGGCCGGGAGGACGACCAGGTCAAGGTCCGCGGGCACCGCATCGAGCTGGCGGAGGTCGAGGCCGCGCTCGCGTCGCACCCGGGCCTCGCGGCGGCCGCGGTCGTCGTGGACGACAACCCGGACGCCGACCCCACCACCCGCGGACTGGACCGTCGCCTGGCCGCGTTCGCCGAGCCACGCCGGTGCGCACCGCCGGCCGACGGGCTCGCCGACGAGCTGGCCGCCGCGGCGGCCGCGGCCGGCGCGGACGCGACCCGCGACCTGGACCGCAGCGTGATCGTCGAGTTCTCCGAGATGCTCGACGAGGTCTGCCTGCTCTCGATGGCCCACGCCTTCCGCCGCGTCGGCCTGTTCGGCGACCCGGACTCGCGCCACCTGCTGGAGGAGATCCTGCAGACCGCGCAGGTCGCGCCGCCGCACCGCAGGCAGGTCCGCCGCTGGCTCGCCACCCTGCAGGACAACGGCATGATCTCCCGCGACCCGGCGACCGGGAGCTACCACGACCTCACCCCCACCGACGACGCGTCCGTCGCCGCCGCGTGGGCCGCCGCCGAGGGCGTGCAGGCCGGTCTGGTCTACCCGGACGAGCTGATGCGGTACTTCCGGGCCTGCGCCGACCACCTGCCCGAGCTGCTGCGCGACGACCAGGGCCCGATGCAGCTGATGTTCCCCGACGGTGGCTTGGAGACTGCCGAGGCCGCCTACCGGAACAACCTCTACGCGCGCTATCTCAACCGGGCCGTCATCGCCTGCATCGACCTGCTCGTCGACCGGCACACCGGGCCCGCGCCGCTGCGCGTGCTGGAGATCGGCGCCGGCGTCGGCGGCACCAGCAACGACCTCGTGCCCGCGCTCGCGCGGCGGGTCGCGGCCGGCGCCGACGTCGAGTACATGTTCACCGACATCTCGCACTTCTTCCTCAACGAGGCGCGGGAGCGGTTCCGGCACCTGCCGTGGATGCGGTACGGCCTGTTCGACATCGACCTGCCGTTCCGCGAGCAGGGTCTGACCGCCGGCACGTTCGACGTCGTCGTCGCCGCCAACGTGATGCACAACGCCCGGCACGTGGGCCGCGTGATCGAGCAGTTCCGGGAGCTCCTGGTCCCGGGCGGGCAGTTCGTGATGCTGGAGTCCACCCGCGAACACCACGAGGTCATGGTCTCGATGGAGTTCATGATGGAGTTCGACGACCAGCGGCCCGACTTCGAGGACGTCCGCGCAGGCCAGGAACGCGTGTTCGTCCACCGCGACGAGTGGTCCGAGCAGTTCGCCGCGGCGGGCGGGGAGACCGCCGTCGTGCTGCCCGAGCCCGACGACGAGCTCTCGCTGCTCGGGCAGAACCTGTTCGTCACGCGCTTCCGGACCGACCGGGTGCGGACCGACGCCGAGACGCTGCGCGCCCACCTCGCCCGTCAGCTGCCGGAACACATGGTCCCGGCGCACCTCGAGGTCATCGACGCGCTGCCCCTGTCCGGAACCGGCAAGGTCGACCGCCGACAGCTCACGTCCTGGCTCCCCTCGTCACCCGCGGCGGCCACCGCGACCGGCGGCGCCGCCCCGCGCACCGGGACCGAACGCCTCCTCGCGACGCTCTGGGCGCAGGTGCTCGGGACCACCGGCGTCGGGCGCGACGACGACTTCTTCCAGATCGGCGGCGACTCGCTGCTGGTGGCCCAGCTGGTCGGGGAGCTGCGCACGCAGGTGCCCGCGGCCGCCGGGCTCGACTGGGACGGCCTGCTGCGCCAGATGCTGAACCAGCCGACGGTCGCGGCGCTCGCGGCGCACCTCGACGCGGCGCGGGCGGGCGGTGCCCCGGTCGCGGCGTCGCCGATCGTGCCGATGGGCGGGTCCGGCACCGACAGCACTGCCACCGACGAGGTCGTGCGGGTGCTGGTGCACGAGGGCCTCGGCTCGATCGCGCCCTACCGGCCGCTGGCCGCCCGCCTCGCCGAGCGGGGGCCCGTCGTCGGCCTCGCCGTCTCCGGGGCGGAGGCCTACCTGGCCCGCGACCCGGACACGCTGATCGCCGATCTCGCCGGCGAGTACGCCGACCTGCTCGGCGCACGGCACCGCCGGTTCCACATCGTCGGGTACTGCATGGGAGGACTGCTCGCCACCGAGCTGGCGCGGCGGCTCACCGCGGGCGGCGCCGCGGTCGAGAGCCTGTCGATCGTGTCCAGCTACCGCATCCCGCTGGTGACCGACGAGGTGGTCCTGGAGTACTGCTACCTGCGCGTGATGGGCGTCGACCCGGTCCGGCTGGGCTACCCCGCCGACGAGGCCGCGGTCAGCCGGGCGCTGCGTGCGGTGGTCGCCGAGCACGACGGCACGGTGCCGCCGGGGGCCCTGGAAGCGCTCTCCGGCCGGGACGGGCTGACCGAGGTCGCCGACGGGTTCGCCCGGGTGGCCGGCCGGGACCCGCAGGAGCGGCTCGCCGCGATCACCGCGGCGGTCGCCGCCACCGGCGGCGCCGGCGCGGACGTGCCCGAGGACGTGCTGTCGCCGTACCGGGTGTTCCGGCACGCGTTCCGGGCCACGGCCGTGCACGAGCCGGCGCCCTATGACGGCGACGTCACGTTCCTGCGCCAGCACGGGCAGAACCACTTCCTGCCCGAGCTCGCCGCGGACATGACCGCGTTCTGGCGCGCCGTGTGCACCGGCCGGTTCGCGGTGCACGACGTCGGCGGCGACCACTTCACATGTATGCGGGAACCGCACGCCGGCCAGGTCGCCGACCTCGTGCTGCGGGCCCAGGATGGAGGGCGGACGCGATGAGCGACGTCGTCATCGGAATCCTCGGCGGGTACGGCGCGGTCGGGCAGGCCACGGCCCGGCACCTGCGCTCCTGGGCCGGCGCGTCGGTCCGGCTGCGGATCGGCGGGCGCCGCCCGGACGCGGCCGCCGCGTTCGTCGAGGCGGAGCTCGGCGGCGACGCCGAGGCCGTCGCCGTGGACCTCGACCGGCCCGACCAGCTGGACCGGTTCGCCGAGGGCGCCACCGTGCTGGTGAACTGCGCGGGCCCCTCGTACCGCGCCTACGACCGGGCAGCCCGCGCCGCCCGCGACGCCGGCGCCGGCTACGTCGACGCCGCGGGCGAGGAACCCCTGCGCGACCGGCTCCGCGCACCGGAGTCGGCGTGGACGGGGCCCGCCGTGCTCAACGCCGGCATGTTCCCCGGCCTGTCCGGGCTGCTCCCCCGCTGCCTGTACCGGCAGGAGGGCTTCGAGCGGGCCACCCGCCTGCTCGGGTACGTCGGCGGGATCGACCGGTTCACCCCCGGGGCGGCCGGTGACTACGTCGAGAGCCTGTTCTCCGGCGCAGGCGAGGGCGGGGCCGCGTGGCGCGGCGGCATACGGGTGCCGAACGTGCTGCGCCGGCTCACCGGCGTCGAGCTGCCGTTCTTCCCCGGCGAGGTGACCGCCCAGCCGGGCCTGACCACCGAGGTGGACAGCATCGCCCGTGCCCTGTCGCTGTCCGATGTGGACTGGTACAACGTCTTCCCCGGCGAGCGGGTGCTGGCGCTGCTGCGGCGCATGCAGGGCACGACGGCCGCCGACCGGGACGTCGGCGCGGCGACCGCCGAGCTGATCCACGCGGCCGCGCTGGACCGGGCCGGTCGGCAGTCCTACCAGCTGTTCGTCTACCAGCTGGAGGGGACGATCGCCGGTGCGCCCGCCGCCCGGACGCTGGTGCTGCGCGGGGAGGACGGCTACGGCCTCTCCGGGTTGGTGACCGCGCTCGCCGCGACGGCGGTGCTCGAGGGCGCCGTGCCGGACGGCGTGCACTTCGCCGCGGACGTCCTCGACCCGGACGCGGCGTGGTCCTGGGCGCAGGCCTCCCCCGCCGTCACGACGTGTCGCATCGTGGACGGCCCCGCCGGCGAAGACACCGACGAGGGCGAGCTGTGACCGGCCGGGGGTGGCTGCGCTGCTACCGCCCGCAGCCGGCCGCACGGATCCGGCTCGTGTGCTTCCCGCACGCCGGCGGGTCCGCGAGCTGGTTCCGGCAGTGGGCGCAGCACCTGCCCGACGCCGTCGAGCTGCACGCCGTGCAGTACCCCGGACGGGAGGACCGCTTCGGCGAGAAATGCCTCACCGACATGCGGACCCTGGCCGACGGCGTCACCGACGCCCTCGCGCCACTGCTCGACCGCCCGGTCGCGCTGTTCGGGCACAGCATGGGCGCCGCCGTCGCGTTCGAGGTGGCGGCCCGGATGGCCGGACGTGGCCGCGGCATCCCGGCGCACCTGTTCGCCTCGGCCCGCCACGCCCCACACGACCCGAGCCCGGCGGCCGACGTCCACCTGCGCGACGACGACGGCGTGGTCGCCGAGCTCCGCCGTCTCGGCGGCACCGCGGGCCCGCTTCTCGACGACCCCGACCTGCTGCCGCTCGTGCTCCCGGCCGTGCGGGCCGACCACGAGCTGGTCGAGACCTACCGCGGCCACCCCGACCGGGTTCTGGACTGCCCGATCACGGTGCTCCTGGGCAGCGACGACACCGAGGTCACCCCGGACCAGGCCCGCGGCTGGCTCTCGTCCACCCGCGCCGCGGTCGACGTCGAGGAGTTCCCCGGCGGCCACTTCTACCTCGCCGACGCACCGGGCGACGTCGTCACCACCATCGTCGGCCGGCTCGGCGGCGTCGCCGCGTGGCCGAGCACGCCATGACCGGGATCGGAACGAGGGGGAACGTGATGCTCGCAGGATGTGTCGGCTGGCCGGAGGAGTTCGCGCGGCGCTACCGGGCGGAGGGCTACTGGGCCGGGCGACCGCTCGGGGCGATCCTGCGCGACGCCGCCCGGCGCGAGCCCGGACGGGTCGCGCTGGTCGACGGCGAGCGCCGGCTGCGCTACGCCGACCTGGACACCGGCGCCGACCGGCTCGCCGCCGGGCTGGCCGGGCTGGGCATCGGATCCGGTGACCGGGTGCTGGTGCACCTGCCCAACGTCGCCGAGTTCGTCACGCTGTGCTTCGCGTTGTTCCGGCTCGGCGTCGTCCCGGTGCTGGCGCTGCCCGCGCACCGGGAGACCGAGATCCGGCACCTGGCCGAGCTGTCGCAGGCCGTCGCCTACGTCATCCCGGACGTCCACATGGGATTCGACCATCGCGGTCTCGCCCGGACGGTGGCGGCGCAGGTCCCGTCGGTGCGCCACGTGCTGGTCGTCGGGGAGCCGCAGGAGCACACCGCGCTGGCTGCCGTCGACGGCGACCCGCGCCCCCTGCCCGACCCCGACCCGTCCGACGTGGCGGTCCTGCTGCTCTCCGGCGGCACCACCGGCCTGCCCAAGCTCATCCCGCGCACCCACGACGACTACACCTACAACGCCGTGGCGAGCGCGCAGGTGTGCGGGCTGGATGCCACCACCCGCTACCTGGCCGTCCTGCCGATCGCGCACAACTTCCCGCTGGCCTGCCCCGGCGTGCTCGGCACGTTCGCGACCGGCGGCACCGTCGTGCTGGCCCCCACCGCCGATCCGGAGACGGTGTTCGCGCTGATCGAGCGGGAGCGGGTGACGGTGACCGCGCTGGTCCCGCCGCTGGCCCTGCTCTGGCTCGACGCCGCCGAGTGGCTCGAGGCCGACCTGTCGAGCCTGTCGCTCCTGCAGGTCGGTGGCGCCCGGCTCAAGGCCTCCGCCGCCGAGCGGGTCGGCCCGGCACTGGGATGCCGTCTGCAACAGGTCTTCGGAATGGCCGAGGGGATGCTCAAATACAACACCCCCGAGGAACCGCCCGAGATACCCGCCGCCACCCACGGCCGG
>JAKDNL010000797.1 GCA_030451825.1 Pseudonocardia sp.
GCCGTTCCAGTCCTACTTCTCCGGCAACACGATCCAGATCTGCCCGGTCGGCGCGCTGACCAGCGCCGCCTACCGCTTCCGCTCGCGGCCGTTCGACCTGCGCTCGACGCCGAGCACCTGCGAGCACTGCAGCTCCGGTTGCGCGACCCGGGTGGACTCCCGGCGCGGGACGACGCTGCGCCGCCTGGCCGGCAACGACCCGTCGGTGAACGAGGAGTGGCTCTGCGACAAGGGCCGGTTCGCGTTCCGCTACCTGCAGTCTGCGCAGCGGATCACCAGGCCGATGGTGCGCGGTGAGGACGGCGAGCTCGCCGAGACGTCCTGGACCGAGGCGCTGGGCAAGGCCGCCGAGGGGCTGCTCGCGGCGCGGGCGGGCGGCGGGATCGGGGTGCTGCCCGGCGGTCGCCTGACCGTCGAGGACGCCTACGCCTACGCCAAGTTCGCCCGGATCGCGGGCCGGACCAACGACATCGACTTCCGCGCCCGTCCGCACTCGGATGAGGAGCTGGAGTTCCTGGCCGCGCACGTGGTTGGCACCCATCCGGACGACAGCGGCGCGAGCTTCCTGGGTCTCGAGGACGCGCCCGCGGTGCTCACCGTCGGGACCGACCCCGAGGAGGAGTCCGGCATCGTCTTCCTGCGGCTGCGCAAGGCGTGGCGCAAGAAGGGGCTGCGGCACTTCCAGCTCGGGCAGTGGACCACCGACGGCGCCCGCAAGACCGGCGCCACCGTGCTGCACGCGGTGCCCGGCGCCGAGGCCGGGGTCCTGAACACGGTCGAGGACGACGTGGTCGCGGCCCTGCGCGCGCCGGGTGCAGTGATCCTGGTCGGGGACCGGGCGGCCGAGTCGCCCGGGTTGTACTCGGCGGTGTCCGCGCTGGCAGCGCGTACCGGCGCGACGATCGGCTGGATCCCGCGCCGGGCCGGCGACCGGGGCGCGGTCGAGGCCGGGGCCCTGCCGACCCTGCTGCCCGGCGGACGGCCGGTCACCGACGCAGGCGCCCGCGCCGAGGTGGAGCGGGTCTGGGGCCTCGACGAGCGGACGCTGCCGGACACCCCGGGCCGCGACGGCGCCGCGATCCTGGAAGCGGCCGCGAACGGCACCCTCGGCGGGCTCGTCGTCGGCGGGGTGGACCCGAACGACATGGCCGACCCGCAGGCCGCGCTCACCGCGCTGCGCGAGGTCGGGTTCCTGGTCAGCCTCGAGATCCGGACCTCGGCGGTGACCGAGCTGGCCGACGTCGTGCTGCCGGTCGCGCCGGACGCCCAGCGCTCGGGCAGCTACGTGAACTGGGAGGGCCGCCGCCGGGAGTTCGGCGTCGCCCTCGACGCCAGCGGCGTGCTGCCGGACTGCCGGGTGCTCGACACGCTCGGCGTCGAGATGGACCACGACCTGTTCACCCAGACCCCGTCCGCGGCCTGGGGCGAGCTCGAGCGTCTCGGTGGGCGCGGCCCGTCCGGCGCGCCGGTCACGGCGGCCACCGGCGAGGTGGCCCGTCCGGCGTTCGGGCAGGCAGTGCTCGCGACCTCGCGCCAGCTCGTCGACGACGCGACGCTGGCCGAGGACGAGCCGGCACTGGCCGGTACCGCGCGGCGGGCCTACGCCCGGGTGAACGCGGCGACCGCGGAGCGGCTCGGCCTGACCGAGGGCGACGAGGCGGTGGTGCGCAGCGCCCGCGGCGCGCTCACGCTGCCGGTCGCGCTGGCCGACCTGCCGGACGGCGTGGTGTGGGTGCCCACCTGCTCACCCGGCTCGCACGTCCGGCCCACGCTCGGGGTCGGCCATGGTGATCTGGTCGGCGTCAGCCCGGCCGGCACGAACGGGGGCGCGGCGTGACCGTCGAGATGTTCCGGCAGGCGGGGGCGGGCGCCGCGTTGCTCCCGGCGCAGCCGCCGGTGGATCCGGTGACCGGGCTGACCCGCACCCAGCAGCTCCTGGCCGACGACCCGCTCTGGCTGATCCTGCTCAAGGTCGTCGTGCTGTTCGCGCTCGGCGTCGTGCTCACCCTGTTCATGATCAACTGGGAGCGCAAGGTCGTCGGCCGGATGCAGCACCGTCCGGGCCCGAACAGGACCGGCCCGAACGGCTGGCTGCAGAGCCTCGCCGACGGTCTCAAGCTGGCGTTCAAGGAAGAGATCATCCCGGTCCTGGCGGACAAGAAGGTCTACTTCATCGCGCCGGTGATCTCGACGATCCCCGCCTTCGTCGCGTTCTCGGTGATCCCGTTCGGCGGCGAGGTCTCGATCTTCGGCGAGCCCACCGTGCTGCAGCTGGTGGACCTGCCGATCGGGGTGCTCGTCGTCCTGGCCTGCAGCTCCATCGGGGTCTACGGGATCGTGCTCGGCGGCTGGTCCTCCGGTTCGCCGTACCCGCTGCTGGCCGCGCTGCGCAGCGCCGCGCAGGTGATCTCCTACGAGATCGCGCTGGGTCTGTCGATCGTGGCCGTGGTGCTCTACACCGGCTCGATGTCCACCGCGGACATCGTCG
>JAKDNL010000172.1 GCA_030451825.1 Pseudonocardia sp.
GTGCTGGTCCTGGCGCGGGTGGTCTTGGCGGGTACGTCAGGCTCGGCGGCGGCCGGTGGTGCTGGTATCGGCGACTCCGGGGCCGCCGGGATAGGCGCGGCGAGCGTGTCGTCGGCCGGGGGCTCGGCGGGGGCCTGGTCCTCGTCGACGGGCTGGGCCGGCGGCTTCGCGGCAGGCTCGGTCTGCCGCGGGGACGGGCCGGCTGGTGCCGCCCCGGGTGCTGCGGTCCACATGAAGTTCTGCGGGTCGCTCGACCAGGAGGGAGAGCGGTGGTTGTTGGTCTGCTGCATCGGTGGTCCTCCGCTCAGGCGGTGGTGGCGGCGTGGGGGTCAGGGATCAGGTTCGGGTCGACTACGAGCCGACCGGCCTGATCGCGCGTGACCGGGATGGCCATGCACAGCCATCCCGGCGCGCCGGGTGTCCAGCCCTGCGCGTGTGGGGCGGGGGCGCAGGAGGGCTCTGCCGCGCCGTAGGGCTCGGTGTCGGAGCCTGCGATCGGCTCCGGGGCGGCGTCGGTGGCGCGGTGGTAGGCGGTGACCCGCACCCACACCTCGACGATCACGGTGGTGTCGGCGCGGCGGTCGAGCCGGCCGGGGATGGGTGAGTCGGCCCGCTGGCGGCCCTGGGCGTGCCAGCCGAGGGTCGCGCCCCGGGCATCGGCCAGGTAGGTCCGCAGCACCTCAGCGCGGCGGGTGGGGTCGTCCTCGCTCCAGGACAGGTAGTCGGCGGCGAACCGGGCGGCGAACACGCTGGCCTCCGCGTCGGTGACGCCTTCCAGCGAGGCCACCGACCGCATCAGCGCCCCGGCCTGGGGGTGCGGGGCGTGCTCGGTCAGAGCGCCCCGCTGAGGCTCGGTCGTTCCGGTGGCGGCGTGCTCGCGGGAGCTGCGCCGTCGGTAGGTGGGCTCGGTTGTCTCGGTTGTCTCGGTGGTCGAGTCCCGATCGGCGGGGTGGTCGTCGTTGCTGCCGGGCATCCAGACGGACTCGCCCGCGGCGGTCTCCACGTGGTGGCCGGGGTCGAGCGTGACGCGGTGCAGCCGACGTGGCGCAGCGCTGGGCTGCGCCACGCTCGACGGCGCAGCGACCGGCGGCGGGTCCGCCAGCTCCTCCCTCCGCGGGCGTACTTGGCGGTCAAGGCTGGACTCGTCGATATGGGAGTCCGGCGGCGGAGCAGCTGGTGCGCGGCGGGCGGCCGGTGGTTCGTGGGCTGGCTCGGTGTCGAGGTAGTGGTGACCGTTGGGGACATCCAGGGTGCCGACCGCGGCGCCGCGCATGGGCCGATAGATCTGCCCGTGCGAGAGCGCGGCTCGGTGGATGGCCTGGCGTTCTGTGTTCGGTGCGCCCTGTGGGCGCCGTACGCGTCGACGTGGCATGTGGGGGTCATCCCGTGGTCAGGCCGAAGGGCCGGCGCTAGGCGTTGCGCGGCGGTACTTCAGCTACGGGTGGGGCCCGCCGGTTATAGCAGCATCGTTAGGACCGAGTAAAGATGCTGGCAGTTATGTAGAGCCGAGTGAGTGCTTAGAGTCCCGTACGCCCTGGCGACTCGGTGGGCCTGGCCGCGCGCATGACGAAGCCTCGACGCGTCGTTGAGTGAGGCGTCGAGGCTTCGCAGGGTGGTGGGTGGACGACGCATCGAGGCCGATCGGCGCATCGGCCTCGACGCGCGGCCGGAGGGGAGATGCCCCGGCGCGAGGCTGTGTCAGCTCGGGATGCGGTTGTCTTGCAGGTTGATGCGGAACGGCTCGCTCAGCGGTCGGGCTCGGCTTGTTCCGGGGTGTACTGGTGGCCGCGGGCGACCACCCGGAGCGTGTTCGTGAGCGCGGTGAGGTCGACGAGGGGATTGCCCTGGACGATGAGCAGGTCGGCGGCGAGGCCGGCTCTGAGGGCTCCTGTTGTGCCGGCGAGTCCGAGAGCTGTGGCCCCGGCGACGGTGCCGATCTCGATGGCTCTGGCGGGAGTGAACCCGTAGTCGGCGAACCGAGCTAGGGCGGCCGGGGAGTCGCCGAAACTGGTGATTCCGGCGTCGGTTCCGGCGATCTGGGTGACGCCGAAGCTGTCGAACCAGGCGACGCGTCCGCCGAGACGGCGCGCCCAGTCCTCTCCGGCGACGGCTGCGAGTCGTCGCCAGTCGTTGCTGCTGGCGTGGCACAGGATGGTTCCTTGCTCGGCCATCTGCTGAGCGACCTCGGGGCGGGGGTCCCAATCCGGACCGGCGACGAGCCATGTCGCGTGCTCGACCGTGTCGACGCCGGCATCGACGACACGGGCGACGCCTTCTGCGCTGTGCGCGTGCGCGGCGACCGTCAGGCCAGCGCCGTGGGCTTCGTCGACTGCGGCCCGCAGCTCCTCGGTGGTGAACTGTGGGTCCCACATGGCGTAGGGGCCTGGGGTGCTCTCTCCTCCGGACGCCATGATCTTGATGGCGTCGGCGCCGCGGCTGGCCAGGTGCTGGATCCGCGCGCGGATCTCGTGCTCGCCGCTGACTTCGCCCCCGAGGAACCAGCAATGTCCTTGGGGCGGGGTCAGGGGCGTGGTCGCGGCGAGGATGCGGGGGCCCGGGATCTCGTCGGCGGCGATGGCGTCGCGGACTCGCAGTGCGAGGCCGTCGCGGTCTCCGAGGTCTCGGGCGGTGGTGACCCCTGATCGCAGCAGGGTGTTCGCCCGAGCGGCCATCTTCAGGACCAGCCGGCTGTCGTCGGATTCGCTCTGCAACACGTCGGCGGGTTTCGGGCCGCCATGGAAGACCAGGTGAATGTGGGAGTTCACGATGCCCGGCAGGATCGTCCCGCCGTGGAAGTTCTCAACGGGGGTTCCCGGTGCGGCCTGTTTCTCGATCTCGGTCCGGGGCCCCACTGCGGTGATGGTTTCGCCCTCGACCAGGACGGCGCCGTCGGTGACGGACTCGCCAGCGGGGCCGGGCAGGACGATGTCCGCGGTGTAGAGCTTGTGGATCATGCCGGGGATTCAACCCCAGCAGATGCGGTCTGGCCGGACCGGGGCTGGGCGATCTCGCGGAAGGCGCTGGCCAGTGCGAGGAGCCGTGTGTCGTCGCTCCGGTTCTTGGCCGGCGCGGCGATAGCGACGGGCTCGGCGACCGGCTCTGCGGTGCTGTCGCGGACGTGGCGCAGGGCGTCGTGAACGAGCTCGGCTTGGGCAGCGATCGACAGGGTGTCGGACTCGTCGTCAGGGTCGGCGACGTATGGACTCAAGCGCCACAGGCCGTCGCGGCACTCGATGATCCGGCGCCGGTACCGGTAGCCGATGCCGAGCCGTCGTAGCCCGATCCGCCCGGCCAGCCCGCCCACCGGGCGGAATCCGATCGCGGGGAACGCTTCATGCAGTGCTGTCCAGAGGGTGCGCAGCACGCGGTAGTCGCGTCGGAGTCTGATGTTGACGCGGGTCTTGGCTATCAGCGTTCGGGCACCGATCGCGCACAGGCCAACGACGTAGCCGAGGATGCCCACGGTGAGCACGGTCTGGCCGGTTCCCTCGATCCAGTCCGGGACCGTCACCGCCCCGGCGGTGCTCCACCGCAAGAGGATCGACGTCGTCCGAAGGACGGGGCCGCCGAGGAGAACGAGGGTCGTGCCGATTGCGCAGGTGCGAAACGCCCACGGCTGGCTTACGTCCGGGAGTGCTGCTGTGCGGAACCCGAGCCAGATGACCATGACGCAGGCGTAGGCGAAGTAGACGCTGCCGAGAACGTAGAACAGGAACGCCGCTGTTGCCCCGTAGTCGGGCAGGGCGCTGTATCGCGGGACTCCGATCGGGCTGACGACTGCGCACGTCACCATCACTGCTCCGGCGATGACCCCGAGCATCCCCTGGAACCATGTCCGGATGAACAGCTCCCGCCGTGGCAGTTGAGCTGCGAAGAAGTAGATGAAGTTGAAGAACGCTGCGATGAGGGTCAGGTTGAGTAGTACTCGGTCGAGGCCGTCGGCGATGCCGTCGAGCGCACGGGCGACCGGCGGCAGCCCGAAGGTGTTCGACAGGAACGAGGTAAGGAACAGCACGAACACCATGACGCGGCCGGGGCCTCGCCCGGTTCCGGTCAGCAGCGGGAACAGGCGCCAGACGGTGACGATCCCCAGCGCCAGCCACACGACGAGGTTCATCGACAAGATCGCTGTGTTCACTACACCCATCCCCGCGGGTCGTCGAATGCTTGCTCGAGTTGGTTCCTCGGGCCGTTCGGACCCGTACCCGGTGTTGTCGCGGAGAACTCGCCGATCCAGTGGGTCAGCAGCGTCGCGAATGCTTCTGCGTCGTGCTCTGCTGCGTCGTCGTAAGAGGCCCGGCGGAGGGCTTTGCGGACGACGTGCGGGGGCAGGGTCGGGACGACCTCCTGCCAGACCGAGTCATCGCCGTTGTCGCCGTCGTGGCCGAGCACCATGTGGCCGATTTCGTGCAGGATGATGTGTCGCTGGTGCTCCGGGGTGGTGTCTGACTCGTAGAAGATGAGGTCGGAGTCGGTGGTTTCGATCCACAGCGCGAAGACCGTCGTGCTCGGGAAGTTGTACGGCGTCAGCTGTACCGGGCGCCCGCGCTGCTCGCTGAGCTGACGGCAGAGCTTCTCGACGTCGATCGGGGCCTCGACGTCCAGGTCGCGGAGCATGTGCAGGGCCGCCCGCCGGATGTTTCGGCTGCTGGAGGGGCGCCGACGCGACTCGTTGGATCGTCGGCCGATCATCTGTGTCTCCCCTCGTCCCTTTCGGCGCCGGTTAGGCCGGTTAGCGTAACGGGCGTTCGCCTTTCGGTGTCTCCCTTGATCACGGCTGCTCATCCTCGGGAGGGGTGCTGGGGTCGGCGCCGTCTTCTGCCTCTGTCTCCTGAAACCGTCGGCGTCGTCGCGGGGGACGGCTCTTCGCGGTCGGCAGCGTCGTGACCATGTCGTTGAGCCACTTCCGCATGTCGGGGTCGAGATCCATTGCGCGTGCCGCGATGTTGCGCACCTCGGAATCCCGCATGGCGGCAACGACCTGGAGGTCGGCGTGCACCGCGTCCGCAGCTGCGCTGTCCTCGACGAAGTAGGTCGCTGAGATCTCGAAGAACCGGGCCAACGCCTGTAGGTGGCGCACGGTCGGGTTGTCGCGCTCCCCCGAGCGCAACATCGCGATGTAGTTCTCGCTGATCGTGGGTTCACCGGGCCGCGTGTGCTCAGCGAGCCAGCGGGCGACCTCTCGGTTGCTGTAGGGCCGCCGGCCCGCTGGATGCAGCGACTTGAAGACCTGGTTGAGCTTGTCGGCGAGCGTGGGGCGCTCGCTGCCCCCCTCTTGACCGGTCATCACTGGAACACCTCTCCTACGTCCCCCCGAGTGCCCACTGGTGTAGGGCAATGGCAATCATGATGCACCGTGACAGTGTTGACAAGGTGATCCGTCCAGCGCAGACTCCAGATCCACCGAGCCGGGGCCTGGCCTGGGCGGGAGTACTGACCAGTGGAGGGCGGGGCCCATGTTCGGACCCAGGTGCAGTCAGGTTTCGGGCGAAGTGACGGAAGGACTCGACATGTCGCCGGTTCGAGACGAAGGCGCGACATCCCGATCCGATGCGGCGGCTTGTGGTCAGGTGACAGCCCGGCTACGGCACCACCCGAGGGCGAGCGAGTTGCGCGACGATCTGGAGGACGCGCTGTTCCGGGTGGCAGCCGAGGCGGTGAACGCGATGGTCACGTTGCGCGAACAGCGGTCTGCGCAAACCGTCGATCCCGCCGCGGTGACGGGGTACGTGCACGCCGCCGCCGCGGCACTGCGGAGGGCGGAGGCGACCACGGCCGCGCTCGGCCTGGCCGTACCTCAACAGGGCGACGTGCTGACGCCGGCGGCCACGGCTCCCGGATCTGCCGTGCCGGAGTCTCGGCGGGGATTGAACTAGTCGCGTCGCCCGGAGCCCTGGTCGAGCGCTCCCACCCCGTCGACTAGTCGTGAGATCACCTGGCGGGCCTGCGTTCCGATCCCGTCAAGCTTGATGACGAGTTCGCGCAGTTCCGGTGTCCGCGCGGCATTGAGCAGGTGCAGATCGTCCTCGGAGAGGCCGCCGTCCTGATCTCCGGCGAAGTAGCTCACGGGCACGCTGAAGAGCCGAGCCAACGCGAGCACCAGGACGAACGACGGGTTGTCGCGCCGGCCGCGTCGTAGCTGCTGAATATAGGCGGTCGACAGGGTCGGCCCGCCCACCTCCTGGAGACCTTCGGCGACCCTCTCGTTCGTCCAGGCGTCCTCCTGCCCGGGGTGAACTGTGCGGATCAGGGCGTCGAGGAGCGTCGCGAACGTGGGCGCGCCCTGGCCGTCGCCGGTGTCACCCACGTACCACTCTCCAGCTGCTCGGGTGGCTCGCGCCGCCATTGCCTGCGAGACCGTCATCGTCAACTCCACTTCCGGCCGTGTGCAAGAGCTTGCTGCACCACTCGCTGGGCCGGTCGAGCTTTCCTGCTGGCGTCTGTAGCTGCCAGCAGCAACGCCCGAGGGTAGTCCGGCGGCGTCTGCATGTGCATCGGTAGGTGCACGCCTGATCGCCAGGCGTCCTGTCTGCGGTGGTGAGCGTTGCACCCCTCGTGCGAGCACGTTGACACACCTTGCAGACATCTAGCATTCTTCAGCACGCACAAAACAACTGGCAATTTTCTCCGGTCGGCTGGGGTCCAAGTACGCCCGATCGGAGTCCCAGGCCCGCGGGGATGGGTCAGCTGTCCGCTCCCGCGTCCGGGGGCGTCGTCCGAGGTGGTGCGTGGGCCCCCTCACTGAAGCCGCGGACGGCGCCCCCGGAACCTCTCGTTCTTCGATGCCAAGGGGGCTCACGAAGATGGTTGGACCGGAAGTGGTGGACGTGCTCGCCCAGCAGTTGTCCACGGGGAGACTGCGCGACTGGATAGCCGACAACCTGATCACGCTTGCGGTGGCGCTGGTCGGGGTCGTGTTGCTGTTCGCCAGCATGAAGCAGCAGATGAGCAAGGTCGTCACGGTGGTGGGTGGCCTCATGATCGGGCTCGCCGTGGTGGGCCTGGCCTTCGTCCCGGACGGTCCGTCGAGCACCGCGACGTTCCTCTGGGGCCTGGTCTCGGGGACCTGATCGTGCGGTCGCGATCCGATGACGAGCTTTACAGCTTGCAGAACCGCTATCTGGGCCCGCCGGGGCGGACGTTCATCTTCCAGGCCCGCTACGCCGCCTACGGGATCTGGGCGGCGTGCTTCTTCGTCCTACTGGTGATCAAACAGCAGCTCGGGCTGTTCTCCGGGTTCATGGGCTACGTCGTCGTCGCGCTGTTCGCGACGCTGGCGACGCAGGCAGTCATGCGGGTGATCACCCCGGAACGTCCGGCCGGTCAGGTGTTGCGGATGTTCGGTGCCGAGCTGTCCACGCCCCGCCCCCTGACTCGCGTGCGCACGGTCGGTTCTCCCGACCCGCGACACGTGCAGGTGGCCGTGGCCCGCCCGATCCCGGAGGACGATCGATGACCCGCCGCAGCTACGCAGCCGAGCCCGCGACTGATCCTTTCTCCGCGGGTTCCCCTACCTCGAGGAGAAGCAACGGCGGCCCGGCCGGCGAGGCACCACGACGTGCGCCGGCCCCGGCCCGCCCGGCCCGTAAGGAGGCGGGGGGCCGCGCCCGTCCGGGCAAGGCCGGCCGCGCCGCAGAGCCGGCTACGGGGCGAGACCCAGAGGTCAAGCCCTACACCCCGTCACTGGCGATCCGAGGGATCTCCGGTCATCTGGTGCGCACCGCGACGGGCACGATGGCCTGGTACCGGCTGTCGCCGCGCCCGTGGGCGATGCGTAAGGACGACGCGCGGGAGCGGTTGATCGACGGCACGGGCCTGGCCCTGGCCGAGCTGCCGGGCCGGTGGCTGCACTGGCGGGTGCTGTGGCGCCCGTTCCCGGCCGCGGACTGGGCACGGCTGCACGATCAGTGGGCGGCGCCGCTGCCTGATCAGCCGGGCGCGATCAGCTGGGAGGAGCACCTTGTCGCCGAGCAGTCCCGCGCGCTGACGACCCCGAAGGCGATCAAGGAGACCTTTCTCGGGGTCGAGATCCGCCACGGCCGCAGCCGCCTCGGGTCGGTCGGCGACCGGTTGGCCGGCTCGCGGGTCGAGCGCATCGCGGGCCTGGCCGGGCGCCTGGTCGACGCCGAGCTGAGCGCCCTCGATGAGGAGGTCCGCCGCACCGATTCGCTGATCGGATCGTCGGCGCTGGCGGGGCAACCGGCCACGGCCGCCGAGATCCTGCACCTGCTCTACCGATCATGTGCGTTGGGCCTGCCGGCGGAGACGGTGCTGCCCGCGGCCCCGCACAGCGAGTGGGAGTCCGAGGACCTGGCCGCGGTGGACGGTCTCGCCCGCTGGTCGGCCGAGCCCTACAGCCCGACGATGCAGGTCAGCGGTGTCGCCGACGGGCGGCGCCACACCCGCCACGTCCTGGTCGCCTCGCTCGGGCGGATGGGGGAGCTCAACGTCCCGGCCGCGGACCTGCCGTGGATGACGATCCCGGACGGGATCGACGCCCCGGTGGAATGGTCGGCCCGCATGCGGGTGCTACCCCAGGAGGTCGCCTCCCGCAGCCTGCGCCACGCCGCCGACCGGGTGGAGGCCCAGCAGCGGCACTACGAGTGGGAGCACGGGATGGACGCCCCGCCGGTGCTGGCCCGTCAGATCGACCTCGCCGCGGACGTGCGCGACGAGCTGGACACCGACCACACGGGGCTCTCGGCGCGCTGCGAGGGCTGGTGGCGGATGGCGATCCCGGGCCGCAGCGAGCGGGAGGTCCTGGAGACCTTCGACCGGATCCGGCACCTGTATCACCCGAACATCGCGATCGAACGCAGCGAGGCGCAGCACGCACTGGCCCGCGAGTTCATCCCCGGCGAACCGCTGGCCACCACCGCCTACAAGCGCCGGATGAGCGTGCGGCACGCCGCGATGGCCGTCCCGCACAGCACCGACATCATCGGCGACGAGTACGGGCCGCTGCTGTTCACCTCCCGCACCTCGGACCGGGTGATCCCGTGGAATCCCTGGCACGACATCGACAGTCGGCAGGTCTCCGGGCTGACCCCGATCATCGGCGGCCTGGGGTCTGGCAAGACGTTCCTGATGGGCGCGATCGCCGTTCAGGCGGTGCGGTCGCTCTCGGCGTATGTGACCTTGCTCGACCCGTCCGGGCCGCTCACGGAGCTGACCAAGCTGCCCGAGATCGCGCCGTACGCGCGTGCCCTGGACCTGATGGACGCCCCGGCCGGGACCCTCAACCCCTACGGCCTGGTCCCGGACCCGGACCGGGCGTCCTACCCGCCCGGCCCGGACGGAGACGAGGAGTACCAGAAGGACCACGACGCGGCGCAGGGCCGGCGCTCGACCCTGGTGATCAACACGGTGGCGCAGCTGCTGCCGGCGCCGATCCGCCGCGATGGCCTGACCCAGCAGCTGTTGCTGCAAGCGGTGGGGAAGGTGGGGCTCGGGCCGGACCACGACCTGGCCGAGGTGATCGAGGCCCTACGCCATTCCGAGGACGACGCGGGCGAGGGGAGGCGGCTGGCCGGGTCCCTCGGCCCGATCCTGTCGCCGTCCGGGCCGGCGCGGCTGCTGCTGGGGCGCCCCGGCAGCGAACGGTGGGCAAGTGACACCGACCGGCTGCTGGTGCTGTCCACGCGCGGGCTGACCCTGCCCCGTGAGCACGTGGACCAGCAGGACTGGAACCTCGACGAGCAGCTGTCGGTCCCGTTGATGTCGTTGGCCGGCTGGCTGGCTCACCGGCGGGTCCATGGGTTGCCGCGCCAGGCCCCGAAGATCGTGGGTCTCGACGAGCTGCGGTGGCTGGCGATGATCCCGGCCGGGCAGTCGTTGATCCAGCAGTTCGCCCGGGACAACCGCAAGTACCGGACTCGGGTGCTGGTCGCGACGCAGCTGGCCTCGGACGTGCTGCGCCTGGGCGGGGAGACCGAGAGCGGCCTCGCTTCGTTGTGCCACGACGTGTTCGTCGGGCGCACCACCGACGGGGACGCGCAGCGTGACGCGCTGCGCCTGCTGCGGGTCCCGGTCGACGAGGGCTACGAGCCGCGCCTGGGCGACCTGAGTAGCGGCGTCGGGTTCACCGGCGACGGGCTGCTCGCCGACGCGCCACGCGAGTTCGTGTGGCGCTCCGGGGACTGGTGCGAAGACATCCGGCTCGACCTCTCCGGTGACCACCTCGCCGGCCTGCGGGAGGCGCTGGACACCAACGCCTCCCGTGCCCGGGGGCGGTGATGACCAGCCCGCGCCGGCTCCCCTTCCCGCGGGCGGTCCGGCGGGTCCTGGCCGTGCTCGGGGTGAGCACGGCACTGCTGCTGCTGACCGGCGCGCCGGCCTCGGCGATCCCACCATTCGATGACTGCAAGAGCCCCCCGGTCCCATCGGATTCGTTGTCGAGCGTGTACAACGTGCTCGACGGATCCGTGGACACGATCCCTCTCGAATCGAGCAACGCGAGCCCGGAAGAGAAACAGAAGCATCTGATCGGGCACTACGGGTACGCGGGCACCGAATGGTCCACCTACAACCTGGGGTGCGGCGGCGCGGTCCGCGACCCGGGCGCGGCAACCGACACGATGATCGGTAACGCACTGTTGGGGACGTCGAAGTTCATTTTCGCCGCCTCACAAGGGCTCGCGAACATGACCCGCAACAACGACATCACCGGCGGTGTCGTCACCGACGCGTCCGACCGGGCCAGCTCCGCCGTCTACGAAGCGGTGTTCTCACCGTGGGCCGGCGCGGCGCTGGTCGTCGCAGCCGCGGTCATCATGGTCGCGGCCGGGAAATCCGATATCGGGACGGTCCTGACCCGCGCCGGCCTGATCCTGGTCGCGATCACGATCGCGGCGTTGTCGTTCGGACCCGGGGCGCAGCTGTCGCGGGACCTGACCGGCGCCCTGAAAGGCGCGATCAACGACGCGCAGCAGCGGATCGCCGAGAACCTGTACCCGGCGGCCACCGCGGCCGACCCGCAGGACTCCCTCCGGGACGCGGTCTACTACCAGATCATCTACGGGACATGGCAGAACGGCGAGGTCGGCAGCACCGGGCGCCCCGAGATCGCGTGGGATCTGTTGCAGAACCAAGCCATCAGCCTCGACGAGGCCGGGGCCCTCGCCTACAACGAGATCCCCGGCGGCGAGGAAGAACTGTTCGCGCAAAAGGGCGAACAGTGGATGGACGTTGCCGACAACCAGGCCGGGCAGCGCGAGATGCTCAACATCCAGGGCCGTGGCGAGTCCCGGGCGTTGATCGGGCTCTACGGGCTCGTGATGACGCTGCCGATCGCGCTCATGCAGCTGTTCGGCTCACTGGTGCAGATCATGATGTACTTCTTCCTCGCGTTCCTGCCAGTCGCCGCACCCCTGGTGGGGTTGTTGGGAATCGTGAAGCCGGACACGCCGGAGAAGTCGGTTCGCGTCGTGGGCGCGGTGATCTTCGGTGGAATCGTGGCCAGTGTCTGCACCGTCGTACACACCGCGGTCATCATGCTGATGGCTGAACAGTCGAACCTGGGTGACCCGATCATGCTGGTGATCTCCTGGGTCTCGACCATCGTCCTGCTCGGCCTGCTCCGCCCGCTCGTGTCGCTGGCCGGAATCGTCGGCAGTACGCGAATGATGGTCGGGCGCGTCGGTGGTGGCGCCGGCAAGATCGTGCGGGCTGTCCGGACAGAGGCGCGGTACCAGGAAACGGCCCAAACGAATCGGCGCCGACACCGTGAGGTGGTGGGGGCCCTCCGAGGGTCACAACGCGGCGCAGCCGCAACAGAGGACGGTGGCACCGATGGGGACGGTGGTGGACCCGCTGGCGGTGGCGG
>JAKDNL010000798.1 GCA_030451825.1 Pseudonocardia sp.
CCAGCCTGCCCGAGCCCGACGCGACTCTTCGTTCCGTTGTTCCTCGACCGCCGGATCATCGAGTACCAGATCGAAGGCCACACCGATTCGGAAGGAAAGTCCGAGACCTTCCGTCTGATCACCTCGATTCTCGACCCCGAGCAGGCCAACGCCGTCGAACTCGCCAACGCCTACCACCAACGATGGGAAATCGAATCATCTTTCCGTGAACTGGAAATCCAGCTGCTTGGCGGGCGCGGACTTCGCTCCAAAACACCCGAACTCGTGCGCCAAGAAATGTGGGGGCTACTCATCTCCCACTACGCGATACGCGCCTTCATGGCCGAGGCCGCCGACACCGTCGATCTCGACCCCGACCGACTATCGTTCACCCGAACCCTGAACATCGTCCGCCGACAGGTCACCGACCCGCCGGCATTTTCCCCCCACCGCTCAACGCCAGAACCGTGAACGAGCCATCGCCGAAACGATCGAGCGCCGGAACGTACGCCGCAACCGAACCTACCCACGAGTCGCCAAGAAGGGTAACCGTCACAACTTTCCCACAAAGAAGCCCGAACATCGGCAACATCACTACAATCCACGACCAGAGATCCTGAAGCCTGATGCCACCCAGCCAGCTTAACTAAGTGGCATTGGTACTGGCAGCCACGATCGGAATGGAAAATCACCTCGTCGGTGGGGCGGCGGGTGGCCAGAGCCTGGGCCAAGGCGTCGGTGACCAGGCTGGTGCGCAGGTGATCGGCCACCGCCCAGCCCACGACCTTGCGGGAAGCCAGATCGAGCACGGTGGCCAGGTAGGCCCAGCCATCGACGGTGCGGACATAGGTGATGTCGCCGCACCAGGCGGTGTCCGACTCGACCACGTCGAACTCGCCTTCGAGCAGGTCCGGAGCGTCGATCGGGCGACGACCCGCGATCGTGGTCGTGGGCCGCCAGGCCTGCGGATGGCGGCCCTGCAGGCCGGCGGCGTGCATCAGCCGCCAGACCCGCTTGCGCGACACCCGTCGGCCGCGGGCGCGCAGCTCGGCCCAGACGCGGCGCACGCCGGGTGCTCCGGCCAGGTCGTCGTGGATGCCACGGATGGTCTCGGTGAGTTCGGTATCGGCCAGCTCACGCTGCCCGGCGGTGCGGGTGCGCCACTGGTAGTAGCCCTGCCTCGAGACCCCGAGTTGGTCGCACATGAACGTGACCGAGAAGTGGTTGTCGGCAGCGTCGACCTGGTCCGCGATCGCCGCGAACTTCACGGCTGGTCTTTCGCGAACCAGGTCGCCACTTTTTTTGCGAAGTCCCGCTCCATCCGCAGCTCCGCATTCTCGGTGCGTAGCCGCTCCAGCTCTGCGCGTTCATCGGTGTCGAGTTCCGCGTCAGGGACCCGGCCCGCGTCGCGTGCCTTCTTCACCCACTTACCCAACGTCATCTCGTGTACGCCGATACTTCGCGCCACCTCGGCGATTGATCGGTTCGAATCGAGCACGAGGCTAACGGCGTTGTCTTTGTACTCCTGGGTGAAATGACGGCGTGTCGCCACGACAGTCCTCCCGCTGCGGTCGGCGGCAGCCTACGTCGGTGTCAACCAAAGCGGGGACGGTCCAACCAGCAGCCGCGTCCGCGGGCAAGAGCTCTGGTTGCGAGCTCGGTGCCGTGCCGCAGCAGACCGGCGGGGGCGGGTAGCGGTCGGGGTCGAGGGTTCCGCCTCGCACCGCGGCGAGCCCCGCCCGAACCGAGGGCTACCTCGATCTGACCGCACCGCAGACGCCACCGCCGTGGCCCCGGGTGAGAGGATCGCCGTCGTGGCCACCACATTCGCCGACCTCGAAGCCAGAGTGCGCGGACTCGAGTCCCGCGCCCAGCGGACCGAGGAGGATGTCACCGCGATCGTGACCACGGTGATCGAGACCCGCGAGGACGTGCGGTGGCTCAAGCGCGCTGTCCAGGCGCTGCTCGACCAGGCCGGAATCACGCTTGAGCCAGACGACCCTGAGTTGAACGAGGGCGACGACGGCTAAGCAGGGGCCCCGGGGCAGCAGCCCGGCAGGCGCCCGCATTGTGGAACCCAGGGTGTGGATTCACATCGGTCAGCCGGTCGTCTCGGTCGACCGGCCGGCGGCGTAGAAGGTGGACACCGCGTAGCTGGGGTGGCGATCCAGATTGTGCCGGGACCGATCATATTTCCGAGTTGTGCGTGGATCCGAATGCCCCGCTCCATCTTGGACATCGCGCAGCGCCACCCCGGCATCGAGGGCGGCGGTGACGAAGGTGTGGCGCAGGCTGTGCGGGTTGATCCGGTCGGCTTGGGGTAGCCCGGCGCGGCGGGCCAGGCGCCGGATGAGCCGCCAGGCGGCGGGTTCGTCGACCCGGCGACCGGTGCGGGTGCTGAACAGCGGGCCGCTGGTGCGCCCGGCCAGGTAGACGGTCAGGGCGTGGATTACCGGTGGGGCCAGCGGCGCGGTCGCGGTGTGGCCGCCCTTGCGGCGTAGCCGCA
>JAKDNL010000799.1 GCA_030451825.1 Pseudonocardia sp.
CCTCGACCGAGAAGTCGAACGCGATCGCCATCCCCTGGTACACGCGGTCCGCGGGCCGGAAGCGGTAGGTCTCGGCGGCGACCTTGACGAAGTTACAGATGCTGGCGTGGTCGATCGCCACGCCCTCCGGCCGCCCGGAGACCGCGGCGTAGCTGATGTAGGCGAGCGGGTTGTCGCACGTGCCCCGGTCGGCGTCCAGGAGCCGGTGCGGGTTCATCTCCTCGATCAGCCGTGCGGCCCGGTCGAGATACACCAGCTCGGCGCCGCTCGCGGTCAGCAGCTCGATCTGCGGCACCGTCTCGGCCACCCGCGACATGGACAGCACCGTGTGCGCCCGCGCGTCCTCGACGATGTAGGCCAGGCGGCCGGTCGGGGAGGCGACGTCGAGCGGGACGTAGGTCGCCCCGATCTTGAGTACCGCGAGCATCGCGACGTAGGAGTGGGCGGCGCCGTCGAACAACAGCGCGATCCGGTCCCCGCCACCGGCCCCGCGCAGGCGCAGGTACCGGGCGAGCTGGTTGGCCCGCGCGTCGAGCTCGGCGTAGGTCAGCGACAGCTCGTCGGAGTCCACCGCCGGCCGGTCGGCCCGGCCGTACCGGTCGATCCAGTCGCAGCGCTGTTCGAACAGCTGGTCCAGGCGCTCGTCGCGGCGCACGCGCCAGCCCTGGGCCTCGTGCTGGTCGACGAGCACCAGCTCGGAGACGGGCGCGGGGGAGTGCGGCCGCTCGATGCGCTGCGGCACGGACACGTCGCCTCCCCGGAGCGCGGGGCCGACGACGGGCGGGTCCCGCCGGTCACCGCTGGCGCCGAGGCTGGCAGCGGCGTCGGTGCTGGTCAACGGCGTGTTCGCGGGCCCGGTCGGCCACCCGGAGGCCGGCCCGGGACGTACCCCCAGCTCACCGGCGCGTAACCGGCCCCGTGCCGTCGTCGGGCGCGTCCCCGGGGGCCGGTCGGAATAGACAACCTTGACGATGGTCATGTTCGCGCGCTCCGTCCGTTCACCCCGCTCCGGTCGAGCATGTCCGGACGCGGCGTGCCGGTCGGCCGGGCAGTCCCTACGGATTCCGGCGCGGACCCCCGGGTGCTGGCCCTACCCCGGAAAGGGGGCTGGCTCCGAGCGTTCGGGTGTGCACACGATCGAACGAAATGCCTCCGCGGACGACCGTTGTCGTCAGTCGCAGAAGAGCGAAAGAGGCGGTCACGATGTCGGTCATCACCAGCCCCCAGCAGTTCAACCAGGACGACCTCTACATCGACCTGGAGCGGACGATCGGGCACGCGCTGTACCTCAAGTGCGAGGGCTTCAACTTCGCCGGTTCGGTCAAGCTGAAGGCCGCCAACGCGATGGTGACCGCCGCCGAGCGCGACGGGATCCTGACGCCGGGCTCGGCGATCGTCGAGTCCTCGTCCGGGAACCTGGGCGTGGCGCTGAGCATGATCGCCGCGAACCGCGGCTACCGGTTCGTCTGCGTCACCGACTCCCGCTGCAACCTGGCGACCCGGCGTCTGATGGAGGCCCTGGGCAGCGAGGTGCACATCATCACCGAGCCGGACCCGGTCGAGGGCCTGCTCGGGGCCCGGCTCAACCACGTCCGCGAGCTGGTCGCCACCGAGGGCTACGTGTGGCTCAACCAGTACGCCAACCCGAACAGCGCGCAGGCGCACTACGACACCACCGGGCCGGAGATCGCGGCAGCGTTCCCGGAGCTCGACGTGCTGTTCGTCGGCGCCGGAACGACCGGCACCCTGATGGGCTGCGCCCGCTACTTCAAGGAGAACCACCCGCACGTCAAGATCGTCGCGGTGGACAGCGTCGGCTCGGTGACGTTCGGGACCCCCGCGGCCCGCCGGATGATCCCCGGCCTCGGCAGCGGCCGCGTCCCGGAGATGCTCGACGAGTCGCTCATCGACGAGGTCGTGCACGTCGAGGAGGCGGACACCATCCGCACCTGCCACGCCCTGGCCCGCACCGGGTTCCTGTTCGGTGGCTCCACCGGCACCGTCGTCAGCGGGGCGAGCGCCTGGCTGGCAGAGCACGGCACGCCCGGCATGACCGCGGTCACCATCGCCCCGGACCTGGGTGAGCGCTACCTCGACACGATCTACCAGAGCCACTGGGTCGAGGACCTCTACGGCTCCGACGTGCTCGAGCCGGCGTGCGTGGCGGCCTAAGCGCCGGTGTGGGTCAGGCGCCAGTGCAGGCGAGGACCCCGGGCCCAGCGGCCGGCCGCCGCGAAGAGCACCCTCGGCGGGGCCGGGGCGCCGGATCCGGGCAACCCGGCGACCACCGCCCTCTCACCTGATCGATGTCTGGGTACCGATCGGGGCCACCGGTGGCCCTGATCGGTACCCAGACATCGATCACAACAGGCCGGACCCCGGCAGCCACACCCGGGATGGACATCCGCGAGCCGAGAACCCCGAAACAGGCTGGATTCCCGCTGTTCGGCGCGCTATAATCGATCGTATGTTCGACACC
>JAKDNL010000800.1 GCA_030451825.1 Pseudonocardia sp.
CCAAGGCCCGCGAGGGCGAGAACAGCCTCAAGGCGATCAACCGCAGCTTCTACCTCTCGGCGCTGTTCGCCGGCGTGCTGTCGATCATCGCCGCATTCGTCTACCTGCCGGGCAGCTTCGGTGAGTTGACCAACCCGACCGACGAGTCGGTCGTGGCGCTGACCAGCGACCCTCGCCTGATCGCCTCCGTCGCTGTGGTCATCGGCATCGTGCTGGCCGCGATCATCCTCAAGCTCACCGGGTACTACACCGGCACCGAGGACCGCCCGGTCAAGGACGTCGGCAGGTCCTCGCTGACCGGCTCGGCCACGGTGATCCTGTCCGGCATCTCGATCGGTTTCGAGTCGGCCGTCTACACCGCGCTGGTCATCGCCGCCGCCGTGTTCGGGGCGTTCCTGCTGTCCGGCTCGATCGTGGTCTCGCTGTTCGCGGTCGCACTGGCCGGTACCGGCCTGCTGACCACGGTCGGTGTCATCGTCGCCATGGACACGTTCGGCCCAGTGTCGGACAACGCGCAGGGCATCGCGGAGATGTCCGGCGACGTCGAGGGCGAGGGCGTGGACATCCTGACCGAGCTGGACGCGGTCGGGAACACCACCAAGGCGATCACCAAGGGCATCGCGATCGCGACCGCCGTGCTGGCCGCGACCGCGCTGTTCGGCTCCTACCGGGATGCGATCAGCCAGGCACTGGACGCGGCCGGCGTCGCAGCGGCGGACGCCGGGTCGTCGTTCGCCTACGAGGTGTTCAGCCCGAACACCCTGGTCGGCGTCATCATCGGCGCGTCGGTGGTGTTCATGTTCTCCGGCCTGGCGATCAACGCCGTGACCCGCGCCGCGGGCGCGGTCGTCTACGAGGTCCGCCGCCAGTTCCGCGAGATGCCGGGCATCATGGACCGCACCCAGCGGCCCGAGTACAGCAAGGTCGTCGACATCTGCACCCGGGACTCGCTGCGTGAGCTGGCCACACCGGGCCTGCTGGCCATCCTGGCCCCGATCGCGGTCGGGTTCGGCCTGGGCGTCGGCCCGCTGGCCGGCTACCTGGCCGGCGCCATCGCCACCGGCGTCCTGATGGCGATCTTCCTGGCCAACTCCGGTGGGGCCTGGGACAACGCCAAGAAGCTGGTCGAGGACGGCAACCACGGAGGCAAGGGATCCGACGCCCACGAGGCGACGATCATCGGTGACACCGTAGGGGACCCGTTCAAGGACACCGCCGGCCCGTCGATCAACCCGTTGATCAAGGTGATGAACCTGGTCTCGGTACTGATCGCCCCGGCGATCGTGGCGCTCTCGGTCCCGGGCTCCTCGCCCGTGGTCCGGATCGTGATCGCGCTGGTCGCGGTCGCGATCATCGCGGCGGCGATCGTCGTCTCGAAGCGGCGCACGTCGCAGATCACCGACGCCCCCGCGGAGAGCCGGGTGGGTTTGACCGGTGCGGAACACCGATGCACGAAGGCCGCGCACCCGGTTCGCGTTGTGCGCGGCCTTCGTCGTCTCACCCGGTTCGGCTAGTCTCCGATCGCCGGAGTGGCGACGGTTCGCCCGGTTGGAGGGGCACATGGGCGCAGGTCAGGGTGCGGGCGGTCGCGTCCGGGTGAGCGGGGTCGTGGCGGTGCTGGCCCTGGCGGTCGCGGGCTGCGGCGGTTCCGGCCCGACGGCAGAGCGGTGGACCGACCAGATGTGCGGGGCGGTCCTGCCGTTCGTCCGCACGGCGACGACGCCGCCCCCGCCCGGCGCGGACCCGGCCGCCACCTCCCGCGGCATCAGCGACTACCTCGGACGCTCCACCACGGCGCTGGACGGGACCCTGGAGACGTTGCAGCGTCTCGGCGCCGCCCCGGTGGACGACGGCGAGGCCGTCGGCACCCGGCTGCGGGACTCGCTGACCGAGATCCGCACCGCGTTCGCCACCGCGAAGACCCGGGTCGACGCCCTGGACACGAACGACCCGGCAGCGCTGCAACAGGAGCTCACGGAAGCACTCGCGCCGGTCTCCCGGCTGCAGACCGACTCCGCGCTCGCCGGGCTGACGTCGGACCCGGAGCTGTCGACGGCGTCCCAGAGCTCGGCGAACTGCGGTCAGCTGGGCGAGGTCTCGCGGGCCGCGAGCAGCGGTGCGTCCCCGGCCCCGGCGGCCCCCGGAGCGGCGGACGGGGAGGGCGGCGGAAGCTGAGGCGCGCCGCCGTCCTACCGTCATGGTGGGCGCCCCCCTTGCTCCGGCGTGGACAAGGGCGCCACGCGCACGTGGGCCGCGTCTCCCCGAGCCCACCTGAACAGAACTCCGAGGAGCGCCGAAATGGCCCCCTTCGCCCGACCGGCCGTGGCCGCGGCCGCCCTGCTCGCCGCCCTGCTCGCCGGTGGCTGCTCCACGACGGTGGCCGGCACGCCGTCCGCGGACCCGGGGCCCCCCCCCCCCCCCCCGGCCCCCCGCCCCCCCCGCGGGGCGGGGCGGGAACAAAGAGGGGCCCGGCGCGTGA
>JAKDNL010000801.1 GCA_030451825.1 Pseudonocardia sp.
GGGGCGCGAAACCCGGCCCCGGGGGCTCTTTCCCCGCCCACGATCGGCTGTGGTGGTGCGTCCACCGGGTCGGGGCCCAGCGCCGCGCGGACGAAGCCGATCGCCAGCGCCGCGGCCAGCAGCGATCCGGCGGCGGCCATCAGCGTGGTCAGTGCCGAGCCGGCGTCGCCCGATCCGAACACGGCCCGGAACCCGACCGCACTCGCCGCGCCCAGCGCGGAGACCGCCGCCCCGACCGTCACCGACAGGGTGTTCGCCGGGATCAGCCGCGAGCGATCGTCGACGACGTGCGGCAACGCCGCGGACAGGCCGGAGAGCACGAACCGGTTCACCCCGGTCACGGCCAGGGCCAGCACGAACAGCGCGGGCCCGGCCAGCCCGACGGCCAGCGCGACCGCCACGCACACGACCAGCAACGCCCGCAGCACGCTGGCCCCGGCCAGTACCCGGCGCCGGTCCCAGCGGTCCAGCAAGGCCCCGGCGAACGGCCCGAGCAACGAGTAGGGCAGCAACATCACGGCCAACCCGGACGCGATCAGCAGCGGGTCCGCCTCGCGCTCCGGGTTGAACAGCACGGCCCCGCCGAGCGCGGCCTGGAACAGCCCGTCGGCCCACTGCGCGGACAACCGGACGGCCAGCAGCCGGGCGAACGGGGGCGTGCGCAGCAGGTGGGCGAACCCGGCCCACCGTCGACCGCGACCATCGCCGTGGCGGGTCGCTGCGATGGCCGGATCGGCGGGAGTACTGCGCACGGGTGGTGAGCCTACGTCGCCGGGGCGAGTGCAACGATGGGTTCGTGCGGCCTCATCGCGCCGGCCCCGGCGCCCCTCCTCCGGTGATGCCGGGTTCGCTCCTCGTGGCCGCGCCCGGCCTCACCGATCCGAACTTCGTACGGACGATCGTCTACATCATCGAGCACCGTCCCCAGGGCAGCCTCGGGGTGGTGCTGAACCGACCCGGCCAGGCCGAGGTCGGCGAGGTGTTGCCAGCCTGGGGCCCGCTGGCCTCGGCGCCGAGCTCGCTGTTCCTCGGCGGCCCCGTCGACAACGGGACCGCGCTGTGCCTGGCGGCGCTGCGCACCGGACAGACCGCGCCCGACGACCGTGGGCTGACCTCGGTGCGCGAGCCCGTCCAGCTCGTCGACCTGGACTCCGACCCGACACCGCTCGCGCCCCGGCTGCGCGGCCTGCGGGTGTTCGCCGGCTATGCCGGTTGGGACGCCGGGCAGCTGGCCGGGGAGATCTCCCGCGGGGACTGGTTCGTCGTCCCGGGGTTGCCCGACGACGTGCTCGGCCCGGCACATGACGGGCACTGGGAGCGTGTGTTGCGACGGCAGGGTCTGCCCCTGGCGCTGCTGGCCACCTTCCCGCTCGACCCGGCGCGCAACTGAGCCACCGCGCAACGGAGCCGGCCGCTGCTCCTCCGGCCGCTGCTCCTTCGAGCCCGGGCCGGGCGTGACGGGTAGCGTCGGGGTCGGGTTCATCGGCGGAACGGGGAGGTCACGAGCGTGCACGGTCGACGTCCGACCCTCGAGAAACCCGGCCCCGGTCAGGAGTCGGTCTGGGACTACCCGCGCCCGCCACGGGCGGAACGGGTGCACCGACGGGCCGTGCTGCGGCACGCGGGTGTCGTCGTCGCGGAGTCCGACGACCTGGTGCGGCTGCTGGAGACCGGCCATCCGCCGACCTACCTCCTGCCGCGTACCGCGTTCACCGAGGGGATGCTGACCGTCGTCGATCGCCGGACGTTCTGCGAGTGGACGGGCATCGCGCACTACGTCGACATCTCGGTGCCCGGTGCGGACCCGCTGCGCTCGGTCGGCTGGTGGTACGCGCAACCGGACGCGCGCTACCCGGAGCTGACCGACCGGGTCGCGGTGTACGTGGCGCCGTTCGACGAGATCCGGCTGGACGACCAGGTCGTGCGCCCGCAGCCCGGCGGCATCTACGGCGGGTGGGTGACCGGCGAGATCGTCGGGCCGTTCAAGGGCGCTCCGGGATCGCAGGACTGGTAGACCCGGGCGCTGCCGCGACGTCCGGACGGCAGCCGGCGACCAGGTCGCACCCGGTGCACGCCCCGCCGCACGTCTCGGGCGCCGGTGCCTCGGCCACCAGAGCGGCGGCGGCCCGGTCGCCCAGCGCACCGCCCAGGCCGGCCAGTACCACCGCTGCGATCACCGAGACCACGGTGATCACCCAGGCGAGGACGACCGGTGGGCCGGTCAGTACCAGCACGCCACCGATGACACCGATCGCGCCGGCTGCGCCCAGTAGCGGTGCCGCCACCTTGTTCGCCGCCACGAACGCCGGCCCGCTGTGCAGGCTCGACCGGGTACGGACACCGGCGAACCGGTTGCGCGGGAGGCGCGCGCGCCCGCCGAGTACGGCGACCGCGACCAGGACGGCACCGATCAGCACCAGTAGCACGCCGAGCACGAGGCGAAGGGTCATGGGCACCCCACCAGCCTAGATAC
>JAKDNL010000173.1 GCA_030451825.1 Pseudonocardia sp.
AGGCCAACGGCATCTCCGCGTTCGTCGTGCACTCCGACGACCCGGGCTTCGAGGTGGGGCCGAAGGAGCGCAAGCTCGGCATCAAAGGCTCGCCCACCCGCGAGATCTACTTCCAGGGCTGCCGGATCCCGGCGATGAGGATCATCGGCGCCGAGGGCACCGGCTTCAAGACGGCGCTGGCCACCCTGGACCACACCCGCCCGACGATCGGCGCGCAGGCCGTCGGCATCGCCCAGGGCGCCCTGGACCTGGCGATCGACTACGTCAAGGAGCGCTCGCAGTTCGGCAAGAAGATCGCCGAGTTCCAGGGCCTGCAGTTCATGCTGGCCGACATGGCGATGAAGGTCGAGGCCGCGCGCCAGCTCGTCTACGTCGCCACCTCGCGTGCCGAGCGCGGCGAGAAGAACCTGGGCTTCATCTCCTCGGCCGCCAAGTGCCTCGCCTCGGACACCGCGATGAGCGTGACCACCGACGCGGTCCAGCTGCTCGGCGGCGCCGGCTACACCCGTGACTTCCCGGCCGAGCGGATGATGCGCGACGCGAAGATCACCCAGATCTACGAGGGCACCAACCAGATCCAGCGCATGGTGATGGCCCGGTCCCTGCTCAAGTAACGCCCGGCCCGGTCCGGCCGGGCCTCGCACGTCCCCTCGTGCTCGTCGAGCGGCGAAACGCCTCGATCGTGATCTCGGCGGACGGGTCGAACCGGGACGCGGACTCGGTGATCAGGGTCAGCGTCCGGCGCGACTGCGCGCAGCCGAACCCGTACTTCTCCCGGACCCGCTCGTCGGCGATTCGCAGGCAGGTGCGGCTGCGGTCGAGGAAGTCCGAGACCGGGTAGCCGGAGCCGGCCGAGAGGTACTCCTCGATGATCAGCGACGGCGAGTAGCACGAGCGGGAGGACCCGTCCGGCCAGCGAACGTCGAACATCATCTCGGGCATGGTCCGACGGTAGATCGCTCCCGTGACGACGGTGTTTCGCCGCCGCGGGCCTGCCCGCCGGACTCATCGCCGCCGGGCCGAGACCACTTCGCACAGGTTCCTGCGTCGTCACACAAGGTAGAGCCTGTGTGAGGACCCAGGAACCTGTGCGACGTCGCGTCCGGGGACGGGTCGGCTGGGTTTCGGTGCTCCGGCGGCTCGGCTGGTGTTCGTGCGGAGGTGGCGAAACCCGCGTCGGACCCGCGTGGGGGTCAGCCGTCCCGGCGCCCGGCGGCGACGTCACCGGGGCCACTGCCACCCAGCTGTGGGCGCCCGTATCCCGGTGCTCGGCCGCCAGGGTCACCTCGACCAGCGAGCGGACCGCAATCATGGTGCTTTCGTGCGGCGCGACCGCACGGAAGGCCCACGAGTGCGGCCACGGCCGACGGTCGTCCTGGGTACGCGCCAGCTTCGCACGGGTTCGTGCGTCCTCACACAAGGTAGAACCTGTGCGAGGACACCTGAACCTGTGTGAAGTCGCGTCCGGGTGTCCCGGCCTCAGGTCAGAGCAGGAAGCCGAACAGCGGGCTGTCCGGGGGGATGGGCTCGATGTGCGGAGGTGCCTCGTGCATGCGCTTGAGCAGGGCCGGCAGGTCGTCCGGGGCGCCCAGCTCGACCCCGACCAGCGCCGGGCCGGTCTCGCGGTTGCTGCGCTTGACGTACTCGAACAGCGTGATGTCGTCGTCCGGGCCCAGGACGTCGTCCAGGAACCGGCGTAGCGCGCCGGGCTCCTGCGGGAACTCGACCAGGAAGTAGTGCTTGCGTCCCTCGTGCACCAGGGCCCGCTCGACGATGTCGGCGTAGCGGCTGACGTCGTTGTTGCCGCCGGAGAGCAGGCACACCGTCGTCGCGTCGCGGGGGATGTCCAGGGCGTCCACGGCGGCCGGGGACAGCGCGCCCGCGGGCTCGGCGATGATCCCGTCGGACTGGTAGAGCGCGAGCATCTCGACACAGATCCGGCCCTCGGGCACGGAGACGACCTCGACGCCGGAACCGTTCACCACGTCGAACGTGGCCCGGCCGACCTTGCGCACCGCGGCACCGTCGACGAACTGGTCCAGCGACTCCAGCTCCACCGGCTCCCCGGCGGCCAGCGCCGCGGCCATGCTCGCCGCGCCGGCCGGCTCCACGCCGACGACCCGGACGCCCGGGGCGTGCTCGCGGAAGTAGGTCAGGGCACCGGCGAGCAGGCCACCACCACCGACCGGCACGACGAGCGCGTCCGGAGGGTCGGCCAGCTGGGCCAGGATCTCGCGGGCGATGGTGCCCTGCCCGGCGACGGTGCGCGGGTCGTCGAACGCCGGGACCTGGGTGGCACCGGAGGACTCCGCGTGCTCGCGGGCCGCGGCGGCGGCCTCGTCGTAGGTGTTGCCGACCACCCGCACCTCGACGGCGTCGCCGCCCAGACGGGCGACCCGGTCACGCTTCTGACGCGGCGTCGTCCCGGGCAGGTAGACCCGCCCGCGCACGCCGAGGCGGTGGCAGGCGAACGCCACGCCCTGGGCATGGTTGCCGGCACTGGCGCAGACCACTCCGGCTGCCCGGTCGGCGTCGCCGAGCTGGGCGATCAGGTTGTAGGCCCCGCGGATCTTGTAGGAGCGGACCGGCTGCAGATCCTCGCGCTTGATCCAGACCTGCCCGCCGAGGTGGTCGGACAGGCGGGGGTTGAGCTGCAGCGGGGTCGGGCCGATGACGGTACGCAGCCGGCCGGCGGCCTCGTCGACGTCCCGGGCAGTCACCGTGTGCGGAGCAGGTGTAGCGGTCACGACCACTTACGGTGCCACGCGGCCCCCGGACGGCCGCGACCAGGGGGAGCGGTGTCAGGCTCCTCAGGCCGGCAGACGCAGCGTGCAGCGCTCGGTCTCGGCGCGGTGATCGAGACGGGACGCGTCGGCGTGGCGGCACTGCACCAGCGACGCCCCCGACGCCAGCACCGCGAGGAGTCCCTCGCGCAGCCCCCCCGGAGTGTCCCACCCGCGTGTCGAGAGCACACGGGCGCCGGCGTCCAGACCCAGCGCGCCGGCCGTGTCCCGGGCGGCGGCCAGCACCTCGTCGCCGCTCGCGCCGTCCCAGGCGAGCGCGTCGGAGGGCACCGGTTCCCACGGCACGAACTCGTCGCCGTGCAGCCGCACCTCGGTCGCGAAGTCGATCACGCCCGAGGGGAGCCCGGACAGGGCTGTGCCGAACGCGTCCAGCGACAGCGCCACCACACCACCCTCGGGCTCGGCGCCCATCGCGGTGTCGAGGTGCTCGGCGTCGGTCAGGACCAACTCGGCCGTGACCGGGTCGGTGACCAGCTCGGCACCGCAGGACCACAGCGCGAGCAGCACGCTCGCGGTCTGCCAGTGCGCGGGCAGCAGCACCGCGACCCGGGCGCCGGGCTCGACGTCGCACTCGTCGCGCAGCAGGTTCGCGGCCTTGGCCGCCCAGTTCGCGGTGGTGGTACCGGAGAGCTCCATCCGCTCGCCGGTGGCGTCGTCGTAGTGGGTGAGAAGGGGCTTGGCGGCGTTCGTGCCGAGCGCGGGGGCCAGCAGGGCGTCGGTCAGGGACACGGTTCTCCCGGTACTCACGGTTCTCCCGGTGCTACGGCATCGGGACGGTCGGCGCCGGTGCGCAGCTTCGCAGGTTACGTGCCGGGCCGGCCGTTCAGTCGATGCAGGGCACCCCGTCCGCGGTGATCGGCGGGGTGACGGGCTCGGCAGCCGGTGCCGCGCCGCCGGGCGTACCGGTCGAGGCCGCCGTCGCCCCGGCGCCCGATCCCCCGCCCGCGCCGTCGAAGTCGGTGCCGATCAGCACCTGCACCCGGCCGGTCGCGACCCCTTCGGACTGCTCCACGCCGATCCCGCCGAGCGCGCCGGCGACCTTGCGGGCCTGCGCGTCGCCGTCGGCCTGTGCGTAGCGGACCACCGAGGTGGTCCGGTCCGGGGCGTTCCCGACGGTGCCCGGGGTGATCCCGTTCTGGCTCAGCGTGCCCGCGACCTGTGCGGCCAACCCCGTCGTCCCGGACCCGTTGCCGACGTCGGCGGTCACCGGAGCGGGGGCCGGGGCGTCCGGGGATTCCTGCTCCGGCTCCTCCTCCGGCCGGGTATGGCGGGCCACGAAGTCGCGGACCTCGTTCTCGTCGATCGCGACGACGTCGCCGCGGGCGTTCTCCTCGTTGCCGCCGGTGGGGATGGTCAGGAAGTCCATCTTGCCGGCCGCGATGTCCGAGGCCTGCCGGGCGAACGACAGCACGTCCCACCCGGAGTCGATCACGACGGACTGCTGGATGACGTCGACCAGCGCGGAGAGCTTGTCCGAGTCGGTGAGCGTGCCGCCGGAGAGGATCTTGTGTGCGACCGCGGCCATGAACACCTGCTGGCGCTTGATCCGCGACAGGTCGCCGCCGGCCAGCCCGTGGCGCTGGCGCACGAACGCGAGCGCGTCCGCGCCGGAGATCGTCTGCGGGCCGGCGGCGAAGTCGGCGCCGGAGAGCGGGTCGTTCACCGGGGCCTTCAAGCAGACGTCGACGCCGCCGATCGCGTTGGTCAGGTTGTAGAAGCCGAGCAGGTTGACTTCGGCGTAGTGGTCGACGGTGAGCCCGGTGAGGTCCTGCACGGTCTGGATCAGCGAACTGCGCCCGGTCGCCGACGACTGCTGATCGATCTGCTTCGGGTCCGTCACCCCGTCGGCGGCGAGCTTCCGCGCGGCGTCGGCCTTCGTCGCCGGGTACGCGGCGTTGATCTTGTCCTGGCGGTAGCCGGGGATGTTCACGTAGCTGTCGCGCGGGATGGAGAACGCGGTCGCGCTGCCGCCGTCGGCGGGCACGTGCACCAGGATGATCGTGTCCGAGTTCAGCACCCCGGAGTCGGCGCCGCTGCGCAGCTGGGCGAGGACCTCCGGGGGCAGCGGGTTGCCCTGGGCGTCGGTCCGGCTGTCCACCCCGACCAGCAGGATGTTCTGGTCCCCGTCGGACGACCCGCCGGTGATCACGTTCGTCGTCGTGATCCCGCTGGTCACGTCGTGGTAGAGCGACCACGCCGCGCCGGTCACGGCGACCACGATCGCGGACAGCACGGCGACGGCCACCCGCAGCCGCCGTGCCCAGCGGTCCCAGCCCCGGCCGGTCCCGGCACCGGCACCGGTCCGTCGTGGTGGCACCGATCCGCGACCACGGGCCTCCCGCCGGGCGGCGGCGCGAGCGGCCGCCGGCCCGGTGGACGCGGTGCGCGACGCGGGCATCCGGGGCCCGGCCCCTCGATCGGCCGAGCGAGACCACGGGTCGCGGATGTCGGTCACGGCGGCATCCGCCCCCCTCTGCTGCCTCGCGGTCCGGCCGGTCGATCTTCAGGGTGCAGCATCCATGCGCGCCCCGAGGCCCGTCCGGGCCGCGTGTCGGGCCCACTCGCCCGGTCGCGCGAGCATCCCGGTACTTGAGTGTGATCGTAAGCGGCCCCCGGTGTCGACGGGATCTGTCCTGGTAGAAGCCGTGCGGGCCGGATCGGAGGGGGTGCCGGGTCCGCCTCGGCGTCACCGAGTGTGATCTTCACGAAGGTGATCGGGCCACGGCCGCGGCGGTGCGTGTGCGCGGTGTCGCTAGGGTCCCCGGCCGTGGACCCCTCAGGCGCGGACGGCCCGGTGCGGACCTATGGCGACGAGCTCGCCGTCGTCACCGTCACCTACTCCCCGGGGGCGACCCTGGACGGGTTCCTGGGCTCGCTGCCCGCCGCGACCGGACGTGCGGTGCGGGTCGTACTGGCCGACAACGGTTCCGTCGACGGCGCCCCGGAGCGGGCGGCAGAGTGCCGGGACGACGTGACGCTGCTGCGGATCGGGGAGAACGTCGGCTACGGCGCCGGGGCCAACCGGGGCGTGGCCGAGCTCGGCCCGGAGGTCGGCTGGGTCGTGGTGGCCAACCCGGACCTGGAGTGGGGCCCCGGCTCGATCGACACCCTGCTCGCCGCGGCCGCGCGACACCCGCGGGCCGGCGCGCTCGGCCCGCTGATCCGCGAGCCCTCCGGTGCGGTCTACCCCTCGGCCCGTGCGCTGCCCTCGCTCGGTGCCGGGGCCGGGCACGCGGCGCTGGGCGCGGTGTGGCCGGACAACCCGTTCACCCGCGCCTACCGCCGCTCGGAGGGCGAGCCGACCGAGCGCACCGCGGGCTGGCTGTCCGGGTCGTGCCTGTTGCTGCGCCGCGCAGCCTTCGACTCGGTCGGCGGCTTCGACTCCCGCTACTTCATGTACTTCGAGGACGTCGACCTGGGCGACCGGCTCGGGAAGGCGGGCTGGCGCAACGTCTACGTGCCCTCGGCCGAGGTGCTGCACCTGGGCGGGGTGTCCACCGGCAAGCCCGAGGTGTCGGCCCGGATGCTGGCCGAGCACCACCGCAGCGCCTACCGCTACCTGGCCGACCGGCACGCCGGCCCGCGCTGGGCACCGCTGCGCGCGGCTCTGCGGGCCGGACTCGAGGTGCGCTCCCGCCTGGCCACCCGTTCGGCCGCCTGACACCGCATCCGGGGCGGGTAGGACAATCGCGTCACGAACACGTCACGGCCCGGGGAACCGGGCCGCCGGGAGGGGAACCGCGTGCAGGACGTCGAAGCGGTCGTGCTGGTCGGGGGCAAGGGGACGCGGCTGCGGCCGCTGACGCTGTCCGCGCCGAAGCCGATGCTGCCCACCGCCGGAGTGCCGTTCCTGGCACACCTGCTGTCCCGGATCCGGGAGGCCGGCATCCGCCGGGCGGTGCTGGGCACCTCGTATCTGGCCGAGACGTTCGAGAAGTACTTCGGGGACGGCTCCGAGCTGGGCCTGGACCTGACCTACGTGGTCGAGGACGAGCCGCTGGGCACCGGCGGCGGCATCCGCAACGTCGCGCCGTACCTGACCGCCGAGCACGTGATGATCTTCAACGGGGATGTGCTGGCCGGCACCGACCTGCGCGCGGTCGCCGACACCCACCGTGCCTCCGAGGCGGACGTGACGCTGCACCTGGTCCGGGTGCAGAACCCGCGGGCGTTCGGCTGCGTGCCGACCGACCGTGACGGCCGGGTCACCGCGTTCCTGGAGAAGACCGAGGATCCGCCGACCGACCAGATCAACGCCGGGTGTTACGTCTTCCGGCGTTCGGTGCTCGGCTCGATCCCGGGCGGGCGCCCGGTCTCGGTGGAGCGCGAGACGTTCCCCGGCCTGCTCGAGGCCGGGTCCCGGGTACAGGGGCACGTCGACGTCGCCTACTGGCGGGACATGGGCACCCCGGCCGACCTGGTGCACGGGTCGGCGGACCTGGTCCGCGGCGTGGCGCCGTCCGCGGCGCTGCCCGGGCCCACCGGAGAGTCGCTGGTCCTCGACGGCGCCGAGATCGCGCACGACGCGTTCGTGTTCGGCGGAAGCACGGTCGGGCGCGACGCGCGGGTCGGAAGCGGCGCCCGGATCGAGGGCTCGATGCTGTTCGACGGCGCGGTCGTCGCCGACGGCGCCGTCGTGGAGAACAGCGTGGTCGGCGCCGGGGCCGTCATCGAGGAGGGCGCGAGCGTGCGCGACGCCGTGGTCGGGGACCGCGCGGTGATCGGCGGGTACTGCGAGCTGGGGCACGGCATGCGGATCTGGCCGGAGGTCCGGCTCCCCCCGCACGGTGTGCGGTTCTCGCCGGACGTGTAGTGATGCTGTCCCCCGAGGACGCCGGTGCGACCGGGGCCGCGCCGCCCCGGCCGGCCGGCACGGGCGGGCCGGTGGAGCGGGAGTGGCTCCCGCCGTTCACCCTGGACCTGCACGGCGTGCTGTCCCCGCTGCGCCGCGGGCGCGGGGACCCCACGTGGCGCACGGTCGCCGACGGTGCCGCGATCTGGCGGGTGTCCACCACCCCCCAGGGCCCGGCCACGGTCGCGATCCGGCGCCGCTCCGACGGGACGGTCCTGGCATCGGGCTGGGGCCCCGGCGCGGCCTGGGAGATCGACGGGTTGCCGGCGCTGCTCGGCGCGGACGACGACCCGTCGACGTTCGTGCCCCGCCACCCGCTCGTCGTCGACGCGCGTCGACGGATGCCCGGCATGCGGCTGGGGTCCTCGCGGCGGGTCTGGGACACGCTGCTGCCGGCGATCCTGGAGCAGAAGGTCACCGGCACCGAGGCGCACCGCTCGTTCCGCGAGCTGTGCCGGCGCTTCGGTGCTTCGCCGCCCGGCCCCGAGCGCGTCGTCCCGGCCGGGATGCGGGTGCCGCCGACCCCGGCCCGGATCCGGGCCGTCCCGGACTGGGAGTGGCACCGCGCCGGAGTCGACCACACCCGGCGGCGGGCGATCCTGGCGTCCGCGGTCGTGGCGCACCGCCTCGAGCGGGCCGCCGAGCTGCGCGGGGAGCCGGGGCGGCAGCTGCTGCGCAGGGTTCCCGGCGTCGGCGTCTGGACCGCGGCCGAGGTCGCGCAACGCGTCTGGGGCGACCCGGACGCCGTCAGCTTCGGCGACTTCCACGTCCCGAACACGGTCGGGCACGCGCTGCTCGGCCACGACCTGGACGACGTCGGGCTGCTCGAGGTGCTCGCCCCCTACGCCGGGCAGCGCCAGCGCGCGGTGCGCTACATCGAGGCGTCCGGATTCCGGCGGCCGCGGTTCGGGCCGCGTCTGTCCCCGCGTGACTACCGCGACATGTGACCTGCGGTGTTGCCCGGCCGGCGCGGACGTAGGGTGCTGCGGGTGAAGGTCACCGTACTGGTCGGCGGGGTCGGCGGCGCCCGCTTCCTGATGGGCGTCAAGTCCGCGCTCGGGCTGCCCCCGGTGGGTGCCGGGCCGCAGGACCACCCGCACTCGGTCGACGCCGTGGTCAACGTCGGCGACGACATCTGGCTGCACGGCCTGCGGGTCTGCCCCGACCTCGACACGTGCATGTACACCCTCGGCGGTGGCATCGACACCGAGAAGGGCTGGGGACGGTCCGGCGAGACGTGGTCGGTGAGCGAGGAGCTCGCCGCCTACGGAGCCGACCCGACGTGGTTCGGCCTGGGTGACCGCGACGTCGCCACCCACCTGGTGCGGACCCGGATGCTGCGAGCCGGCTACCCGCTCTCCCAGGTCACCGAGGCGCTGAGCCACCGCTGGGAGCCGGGCGTGCGGCTGCTGCCTGCCACCGACGACCGGGTCGAGACGCACGTCGTGATCGACAACCCCGCGCCGGACGACGAGGAGGCCCCGCCGCAGGTGGCGATCCACTTCCAGGAGTGGTGGATCCGGCACAAGGCCGGCCCGCCCGCGCACCGGTTCGCCTCGGTCGGCGCGGACGCCGCGAACATCCTCCCGGACGCCCGCGCCGCGATCGCCGACGCCGACGTCGTGCTCATCGCGCCGTCCAACCCGGTGGTCTCGATCGGCACGATCGTCGCCGTGCCCGGTGTGGCGCAGGCACTGGTCGCGACACCGGCGAAGATCGTCGGGCTGTCGCCGATCGTCGGCGGTCGACCGGTCCGCGGGATGGCCGACGCGTGCCTGACCGCGCTCGGTGTCGAGACCAGCGCGCAGGGCGTCGGTCGCCACTACGGCGGACGCGGCGAGGGTGGGCTGCTCGACGGCTGGCTGGTGCACACCGGCGACACGGCGGACGTGCCGGGCGCGCAGGTGCGCGAGGTGCCGCTGCTGATGACCGACACCGACGCGACCGCCGAGATGGCCCGCCGCGCGCTGGAGCTGGCCGGGACCCCCGTTGACTGAGCCGGGCCCGCTCGAGATCGGCGACCACGCCAGCACCGGCGGGCTCACGATCCTGCCCGTCCCCGGGCTGCCCGAGTTCCGTCCCGGTGACGACTTGGCCGCCGCGCTCGCCGACGCCGCGCCCTGGCTCGCCGACGGCGACGTCCTCGTCGTCACCAGCAAGATCGTGTCCAAGGTGGAGGGCCGGCTGGTCGCCGCGCCGGAGGACCCGGACGAGCGGGACGTGCTGCGCCGCGAGCTGGTCGACTCCGAGACCGAGCGGATCCTGGCCCGGCGCGGGAAGACGCTGATCGTGGCCGGCAAGCTCGGCATCGTGCAGGCCGCGGCCGGCATCGACGGCTCCAACGTGCGCCGCGACGAGCTGGCACTGCTGCCCGCCGACCCGGACGCCAGCGCGTCGGCCCTGCGCGGGGCGTTGCGCGAGCGGCTCGGTGTCGACGTGGCGGTCGTCGTCACCGACACCATGGGTCGCACCTGGCGGATCGGGCAGACCGACTTGGCGATCGGCTCGTCCGGGGTGCCGGTGCTGCACCGCTACGGCGGTGCCGTCGATGCCCAGGGCAACGATCTGCTGGTCACCGAGATCGCGCTGGCCGACGAGCTGGCCGCGGCGGCGGACCTGGTGAAGGGCAAGCTCGGGGCGGTTCCGGTCGCCGTGGTGCGCGGCATGAACCCGGACGACGACGGTTCGGGCGCACGCGAGCTGGTCCGCCCGGTCGACGAGGACATGTTCTGGCTGGGAACCGAGGAGGCGATCGGGCGCGGCCGCCGGGAGGCGGTGCTGTTGCGCCGCAGCACCCGTGACTTCGACACCGCGACGCCGGTCGATCCCGGCGCGCTGCGCCGCGCCGTCGGCGTCGCGCTGACCGCTCCGGCGCCGCACCACTCGACGCCGTTCCGCTTCGTCTGGCTGCGCGACCCCGCGCGGCGAACGGAGCTGCTGGACGCGATGCGGGAGCGCTGGACGGCCGACCTGACCGCCGACGGACGACCCGCCGACGAGATCGAGCGCCGGCTGGCCCGCGGTGATCTGCTGCGCCGGGCCCCGGAGCTGGTGCTCGCCTTCCGCACCGGAGACGGCGCGCACGACTACCCGGACGGCGTCCGCTCGGCCGCCGAGCGGGACATGTTCACCGTCGCCGGAGGAGCGGCCGTGCAGTCGCTGCTGGTCGCGCTCGCCGCGGAGGGCCTGGCGTCGTGCTGGGTCGGGTCGACGATCTTCGCCCCGGACGTGGTGCGCTCGGCCCTCGGTGTGGACGACGGCTGGCAACCGCTCGGCGCCGTTGCCGTCGGGACGCCGGTGGAGCCGCTCGCCCCGCGTCCCGCGCGGGATCCCGGAGACGGGCTGCTGGAGTGGTGATCCGGTCGTCCCAGGTCCGCACGACGGCCCCGCGTCATCAGGCGCGGACGTGGTAGCCGCGGCCACAGCCGCGCGCGAGCTGGCGGCGTGGGAACCGCGTGAGGAGGCCCAGCTCGCGCTGCGCGAGGCCCTGCTGGCGTTCCTCGCCGCACGCCCGGACGACGGCTGCGACCGCTCGTGCGAGCCCGGGCACCTGACCGCCTCGGCGCTCGTGCTCGACGCGACCGGCGAGCACACGCTGCTCACCCTGCACCCGCGCGTCGGGCGCTGGATCCAGCTCGGCGGGCACTGCGAGCCCGGCGACGCGACGCTGCGCGACGCGGCCCTGCGCGAGGCTCACGAGGAGTCCGGGATCCACGGCCTGACGATCTCCGAGTACCCGCTGCACGTCGACGTGCACCCGGTGACGTGTTCGCTCGGCGTCCCGACCCGCCACCTCGACGTCCGGTACCTGGTGCGCGCCCCGGCCGGGGCGCAGCCACGGATCAGCGATGAGTCGCTGGACCTGGCGTGGTGGCCGGTGGAGGCCCTGCCCGCCGACAGCGACACCGTCGCCACCATGGTCGCCGCCCTCGGTGGTCCACATGATCGATCTGAGGGGGATGGTTGAGGCCGCCGGTGGCTCCGGACATCCCCCTCAGATCGATCACCAGTCCCGGCGAGAATCTCAGCGCCAGAAGAACAGGGCGCTGTAGCCGGCCGCGGCGTACGAGGTGTCCCCG
>JAKDNL010000174.1 GCA_030451825.1 Pseudonocardia sp.
CGCTCGCGACTTCGCCCCCACCCCGGCCGTCGTCGACCGCTTCACCCCGCCCGGCGGACCGTTCGTGCGCGTCGACACCCACATCGGGCCGGGCTACCGGATCCCGACCGACTATGACTCGCTGCTCGCGAAGGTGCTGGTGTGGGCCCCGGACCGGGCGGGTGCGATCGCCCGCATGGACCGCGCGCTCGGCGAGCTGGAGCTCACCGGCGAGCGACTGGTCACGACCGCGGCGTTCCTGCGGACGGTGCTCGCCGAGCCCGCGTTCGCCGACGGCACGCACGACACAGCCCTGCTGGAGCACATGAGCCGCGACCGGAGCCCCGTATGAGCGCTGACCCGTCCACGCCGACCACCATCACAGCACCTGTTCCGGCTGCGCCACCGGTCGAGGAGGACTCGGTAGACCGTGCCGTTGTCGACGCCCTCGCCCCCGCGACGCGCCACGATCCCTACTCCGCCTACGAGGTGCTGCGCGCCGCCGGTCAGTTCGTCCCGGGCCCGCTGGACACCCGGCTCGTCACCCGGCACGCCGACGCCGAGGCGATCCTGTCCGACCCCACGTGGAGTCACGCGGAGGAGCGCGAGCTGCTGCACCCGTCCAGCGAGGTGGAGCTGCCCGGCTCCTTCCTCTGGATGGAGCCGCCGGACCACACGCGGCTGCGCAAGCTGGTCTCCGCCGCGTTCACCGCGCGCCGGATCGAGGGCCTGCGGGCCCGCGCCGAGAACGTCACCGCCGGCCTGCTCGACGCCGCGCTCGCCGCTGTGCGACGGGGAACGGGGCCCCGCCCCCGGCGACACCTCGCGTTCGGGCTCGGCCTGCACCACTGCATCGGCGCGTCGTCATGACCACTGAGAGTCCCCGCCGCAAGGTGATGAGCAGCCCCTACCTGCACCGGCTCCAGCGGCGCCACTTCCTGTTGTTCGACGTCCTGCCGATCGTCGGCACCGTGGCGGCCTTCGCATTTCTGCCCGTGCATCCCTTCGGCGGCACCGAGCTCGTGCTGCTGGTGGCGATGTGGCTGCTGACCGGGCTGGGGGTGACCGTCGGCTACCACCGGCTGTTCACCCACCGCACGTTCAGGACCGGCGCGGCCGTCACGTCCGCGCTCGCGATCCTCGGATCCATGGCCGGGCAGGGCGGCGTGGTGTCGTGGGTGGCGCTGCACCGGCGCCACCACGAGTGCAGCGACCGCGAGGGCGACCCGCACTCGCCGAACCTCGACGGCGACGGGCTGGTCGGCCGCATCCGGGGCCTCGCGCACTCCCACTTCCTGTGGATGCGCCGCCACGACTACCCCAACATCGTCCACTACGCCCCGGACCTGCTGCGCAACCGTTCCGTGGTGCGCGTCGCCCAGCGCTACTACACGTGGGTGGTCGTCGGGTTGGCGGTGCCCGCGCTCGTCGGCGGCCTCGTCTCGATGAGCTGGACCGGCGCGGTCAGCGGACTGCTGTGGGGCGGGCTGGTGCGGATGTTCGTGCTGGAGCACATCGTGTGGGCGATCAACTCCTTCCTGCACATGTTCGGCACCCGCCCGTACGACTCGCGGGAGAACAGCCGCAACGGCGCCGTGTTCGCGCTGATCAGCCTGGGCGAGTCGTGGCACAACAACCACCACGCGTTCCCGGACTCGCCGTCGTTCGGGCTGGATTGGTACCGCCTCGACCCCGGCTTCTGGCTCATCCGTGGGCTCGCCGCGTGCGGCCTCGCCTGGGACCTCAAGGTTCCCACCTCCGAACGGATCGCGTCCCGCCGTCGCACGCCCGCCGCAGTCTGACAAGGAGTGATGCCATGAACACCAAGGACGAGATCGTCACCTGGTGCCGCGAGTACGTCGCCGACCTCCTGCAGACCTCCGCCGACGCGATCGACCCGGGCGAGGACTTCGACCGGCTCGGCGTCGACTCCGCGCTGGCCGTCTCGCTGCTGATGGAGGTGGAGGAGCGCTACGGCGTGGACCTCGAACCGGAGGAGCTGTTCGCGAACCCCACGCTCGACGCTGTGGCCGAGCACGTGCACGCGCAGATCGCGAGCCGTGTGGCGTGAGCTCGGACATCGCGCGGGCGGCCGTCCAGTACCACTACGACGTCGGCAACGCCTTCTACGACCTGTGGCTCGACGACACCCGCACCTACTCCTGCGCCCTGCGCGACGGCCCCGACGACACTCTCGAGGCCGCGCAGGAACGCAAGCTCGCGTTCCACCTCGACGCGATCGGCGCCGACCGGGCCGCGTCCGTGCTGGACATCGGGTGCGGGTGGGGCTCGGTCCTGGAACGGCTCGCGCTGACCCACCGCGTCCCGCGCAGCGTCGGGCTGACGCTCAGCGAGGAGCAGGCGAGCTTCGTGGCGGCACGGGGGCACCCGGGCGTGGAGGCGCGCGTGCAGGACTGGCGCGACCACCAGCCCGACGGCGCGTACGACGGGATCGTCTCCATCGGTGCCTTCGAGCACTTCGCCCGACCCGACGACACGGTGGCCGAGAAGGTGGCCCGCTACCGCGAGTTCTTCCTCCGCTGCCGGGACTGGCTCACCCCCGACGGCACGCTGTCGCTGCAGACCATCGCCTACGCCAACATGTCCCGCGACGACGCCAGCGGGTTCATGCAGCGGGAGGTCTTCCCGCACGCCGACCTCCCGACCCTGTCGGAGATCGCGGCCGCCGCGGAGGGCGTGTTCGAGATCCGGTCGGTCCACAACGGGCGGCTGGACTACGCCTGGACCTGTGAGCAGTGGGCGCGGCGGCTGCGCGCGCGCCGCGCCGAGGCCACAGCACTCGTCGGGCCGGACACCGTCGCCCGCTACGAGCGGTACCTGAAGCTTTCGGCGCTCGGCTTCCGGATGGGCAAGATCGGGCTGCTGCGGTTGGTGATGGCGCCCTACCGCGACGGGTTCTTCCGGTGACGGCGGTCATGCGCGTCCGGTTCAACCCCTTCGACGCCGGGTTCCGGCGCGATCCCTACCCGCTGTACCACCGGCTGCGCGACGCCGATCCGGTGCACCGCGCTCTGGGGATGTGGGTGCTGACCCGCCACGCCCACGTCCGCGAGGTCCTGCGCGACCGCGAGTTCAGCGCGGGTCTCATCCCGACCCAGGTGGAACGCCGGGTCGATGCGGGCGCGCGGATCGTGCGCCTGGGGCGGGCGTCGCTCGTGTTCACCGACAATCCGGAGCACGCGCGGTTGCGCGGGCTGGTCAACCGGGCGTTCACGGGCGTGGCGGATCTCCGTCCGGTGGTGGAGCGCGCCACCGACGACCTGATGGCAGACGCTTTCGCCCGCGACGTCGTGGACGTCGTGGCCGATCTCGCCGACCCGCTGCCGGTCGCGGTCCTGTGCGCGTGGATGGCGCTGCCGGCCGATGTGGCCGGGCGCGTCGCCGCGTGGACCCACGACATCCGGTTCCTGCTGGAACCGGGTCTGATGAAGGACGACGACGTCGCCCGGGTGACGCAGGTGGTGGACGACTTCGTCCTCGCACTGGCCGACGTGATCACCCAGCGGCGCGCCCGGCCCGGTGACGACCTGATCAGCCGTCTCGGCGCCGCGCGGACCGGCGGGGGAGACCGGCTCACCGACGAGGAGGTCGCGTTCGTCGTCATCATGTCGTTCGTGGCCGGGCACGAGACCACCACGTCGCTCATCGGCAACGCCCTGCTCGCGCTGCTGCGCCACCCCGGGCAGGCCGCCCTCCTGCGGGCGCGGCCGCAGCTCGTCGCGTCCGCGGTCCGCGAGGCGTTGCGCTACGACAGCCCGCTGCAGATGACCAAGCGGCTCGCCACGCGCGACGGTGAGATCGGCGGCCGGGCGATCCGGGCCGGCGAGGTGATCCTGCTGTGCCTGGGCGCGGCCAACCGCGACCCCGCCGTGTTCGCGGCCCCGGATGCGTTCGACATCACCCGGGACACCACGGGGCACGTCGCGTTCGGCGACGGCCTGCACGGCTGCCTCGGCGGGCAGCTGGCCCAGCTCCAGGCACAGGTCGTCCTCGAAGGACTGGCCCGGCACCCGCGTCCGCTGCGGCTGCGCTCCGACGAACCCCTCGTGTGGCAGGACCACAGCCAGATCGTCCGCGGGCTCACCCGCCTGCCCGTGGCGTGGGGGAGCGCGTGATCCCCGACGTGCTGGCCCGCCGCGCCGCCGACGAGCCCGGCCGCACGGCGTACGTGTTCCTCGACGAGATCGGCGCCGAGCGCACCCGGCTGAGCTACGGCGAGCTGCACGCGCGGGCCGTGGCGGTGGCGGCGCGGCTCGCCGGGGTCTGCGCGCCGGGAGACCGCGCGCTGCTGCTGTTCGGCCAGGGCCCCGGGTTCGTGGTGGCGTTCCTGGGCTGCCTGTACGCGGGGGTCGTGGCGGTGCCGGTGAACCCGCCGCGCCGCAACCGCGTGCAGGACGCCACCCGCGCGATCGTGGTCGACTGCGAGCCGGCGGCGGTGCTCACCGTCGCGGCGATGCTCGACCACCTCCGGCCCGCCGTGGAGCCGCTCGCCCCCGGCGTGCGCTGGATCACGCTGGACGATCTCCCGCCCGGGGAGTTCGAGACCCGGTCCACCACCTCGGACACGCTCGCGTTCCTGCAGTACACCTCCGGCTCGACGTCCACGCCGAAGGGCGTGATGGTGAGCCACGGCAACCTCGCCGCGAACCAGGACATGATCCGCCGCGCGTTCGGCCACGACCGCGACTCCACGGTGGTGGGCTGGGCGCCGTTCTTCCACGACCAGGGCCTGATCGGCAACGTGCTGCAGCCGCTGTGGGTGGGCGCCACCAGCGTCCAGCTCTCGGCGATGGCGTTCGCGCGCCGCCCGCTGCTGTGGCTCACCACGATCTCCCGCTACCGCGCCCACACCAGCGGCGGCCCGAACTTCGGCTTCGACGCCTGCGTCGCCGCGGCCACCCGTGCGGGTGTCCCGGACGTGGATCTGCGCAGCTGGGAGGTCGCGTTCGACGGCGCCGAGCCCGTGCGGCCCGACACGTTGCACCGCTTCGCCGAGACGTTCGCGCCCGTCGGCTTCGACCCGGCCGCGCTGCACCCCTGCTACGGCCTCGCGGAGGCCACCCTGATGGTCAGCGGCACCGGGAGGCTGCGCGGCCCGCGCACGGTCCGCGCCGACGCCGCCGAACTGGGCCGACTCCGGTTCGTCGCTGCGCCCGACGGGCGGGTACTGGCGGGCTCCGGCACCCCGGTGGCGCCCGGCCGGGTGCGGATCGTGGACCCGGAGACGCGGATGCCGTGCGCCCCGGGCGAGGTCGGCGAGATCTGGGTGGCCGGCGACCACGTGGCGCAGGGCTACTGGCGCCGTCCGGAGGCCACCGAGCAGACGTTCCGGGCAATGTGCGACGGCCGCCCCCACCTGCGCACCGGCGACCTCGGCGTGGTCGTCGACGGCGAGCTGTACGTGGTGGGGCGGATCAAGGACCTCGTGATCGTCCGCGGCCGCAACCACTACCCGCACGACATCGAGCACACCGCCGCCGCCGCGCACCCCGCCCTGCGCACGTGCGCCGCGTTCGCCGTGCCCGACGGCGACGGCGAGCGGCTCGTCGTCGTCGCGGAGGTGCGGCGCGAGCACAGCGACACCCTCGAGGCCCGAGACGTGGTCGGCTCGGTGCGCGCGGCCGTGCTGACCGAGCACGAGATGAGCGGCGAGGTGGTGCTGACCTCGTTCGGTCGGCTGCCCGTGACCAGCAGCGGCAAGATCATGCGGGCCGCCACCCGCACCCGCTACCTCGACGGTGACTACGCAGCGAAGGTGAACGTATGAGTGACTGGACGGCTCCGAACCCCGACTACGCCGACGCCGTGACGGGCGTGGTGCTGGGCATGCCCGCCGCCCGGCACCTGGGGTTCCACTTCGGCCGGGTCGCCCCCGGCGAGGTGGAGATCGTGCAACCGTGGCGTCCTGAGCTGACCCAGAACGGCGGTGTCGTGCAGGGCGGCGTGCTCGGCTCGCTCGCCGACTTCGCCGGGGGCTCGGCGGCGGGCACGCTGCTCCCGGCCGGCTGGGTGAACATGACCGTCGGCTACACGGTGAGGATCGTGGCCCCGGCCGAGGGCGACACCGTCGTCGCGCGGGGCCGCGTGGTGCACGCAGGCCGCACCACGACCGTCGCCGCGGCCGATGTGTACACGGTGAACGACGGCGCCGAGACCCTGTGCGCCACCGCGTTGATCACCCTGCGGAACCTCAAGCTGTGACCGCCACGCTGTTCGACCCGTTCGTCGCAGGGTTCGCCGAGGGCCCCTACCCGCACTACGCCCGGCTGCGCGAGACCGCCCTGGCCTACCCCCACGACCTGGGTTCTGGATCGTCACCGACCACCGCACCATGGCGGAGCTGCAGCGCTCGGGGCACTCGGTCGACGAGCAGTACCTCGTGCACAAGCCGGTCTGGAAGACGACCCGCGCGCGCCCGGCAAGCAGAACCGCCCCATGCACGGGCTGTCGATGCTCGACCAGGACCCCCCGAACCACACCCGGCTGCGCTGGCTCGTGCGCGCGGCGTTCACCCGCCGCGCGGCGGACGCGTGGGAGCCCCGGATCACCGCGCTCGTCGACGCCGCGCTGGACCGCAGTTCCTAGAGCTGATCGGCGGTGAGCAGGAGCGCTTCGTCGACGGCGACGACGACGTGGCGGCCGCGTTCGTGTTTCTCCGCGGCGAGGTGGTTCATGGTCTGGGCGATCAGCGCGGCGGTGTGGAAGCGGGGGACCCCGCCCAGCCCGGTGACCAGGGCGGCGTAGATGCCGCGGGCCCCGACAGCGGGGTTGGGTAGGTAGATGACGGTGTGCCGGGACGCGTCATGATCGAGCGGCTGGTGCCGGCCACGGTGGCCTGTGCCGACACCTTCGTCGACGTTCCGGACTCACTGATGTGGCCGGCGGAGGCAGCGCTGGTCGCAGGCGCGGTCGAGAAGCGGCGTCGCGAGTTCGGCACCGTGCGCCACTGTGCTCGCCAGGCACTCGCCAAGCTGGGCGTTCCTCCGGTCGCGGTCCTTCCCGGGGAGAAGCGCGAACCCCAGTGGCCGCCGAACATCGTGGGAAGCATGACTCACTGCGCGGGCTACCGGGGAGCGTCCGTGGCGCACCGGATTGACGCCCTCACGCTCGGCATCGACGCCGAACCTCACGGTGCGCTGCCCAACGGGGTGCTGGAGACCATCGCCCTGCCCCGCGAGCTGCACCTGCTCGCCGCGCTGGCCGCTGCCGACCCGGGCACCTGCTGGGACCGGCTGCTGTTCTGCGCGAAGGAGTCGACCTACAAGGCCTGGTTCCCGCTGGCTCGACGGTGGCTGGGTTTCGAGGACGCCTCGGTTGATCTGCATCGCGACGGAACGTTCACCGTCTCCCTGCGCGTACCCGGGCCACTCGTCGCCGGCAGTGAACTGCGCGGCTTCGCAGGCCAGTGGTTGGTGCACGACGGTCTCATGCTGACGTCGATCTGCCTGCCCGCAGAGCCGCCCCCCGGGTGACTCCGCCCGATCGAGGTGTCCGATGAGCCGCCCGCCGTGGCGCTGGAGGCGTTCGTCCGAGCTCCTCCAAGGGGAACGGGTAGGCGATCTCTGGCTGTCCGGTGTGTGCCGAACGTCCGGTGAGCAGGGCGAAGCCGCGTTCGCCCAGGGAGAACATCCGCGAAGCCACCCCTGGAAGGGCTCAACGCCGCCGCCCGCAAGGGAAACCACGGCGGACGGCCGCTGGTCATCACCGACGACATGCTGCACACCGTGCTGCGCCGCCGCGCCACCGGCGAGTCGCTCGAGTCGATCCGCCCGGACCTGATCATCCCCACCGGCACACGCAAAGGGCGCAAACCCGAGCCTGGCCAGCATCTATCGGGCGCTCACTGACCACGAGAAGCGGCAGGTGGACCAGAGCCTGCTGACCCTCCCGGCGCCCGGCGCTCGGACCCCGGCGGGGGAGGAGCCCGGCGCGGCCCGGCCGGTGTCGCTGGCCCGGATGACGTTCGAGGCGCTGCGCGAGGAGATCCGCGCCGTCACCGGCGGGCACGAGGACCGGATGCGGGAGCTGCTCGGCGGCTCGAGGAGGCCACCGCGACCGCCGCCGACCCCGACGCCGCGCTGGCCGAGGTCACCGCCGCGCACCGCGAGGCCCGCGCCCAGGTCGACGCGGCCGTCGACGAGCACCCGCATCGCCGTCACGCCCCGGTCACCCCCACTCGTACGACGTGTAATTGCTACCGCGGTCGGAGTGGAAGTCACATCGGTGTCGAGCGTGACGTTGCGGGCCGCGTTACACAATGCAGCCGAGATGAGCGGAGCAGCGGAGTCGAATGCTTCGACTGGTTGATCTGCCGTGTGCCGGTTGTACGGCTAAACTAACCACAGTGCTGGATAAGACCGCCGAGAGGACGACCTCTCACCAGGATGGGAAAGTTGCGACGCATCGGTGCTGGTCCGTCCTCATCGGCCAGCCGGGATCGCCTAGATTCCGGGCGCAACCTCCGTGGGCGTACTACTAGCCTCGATCTTTCGTAACGCCCGTACTGTGATCTTGAGTTGTCGCGGTTGATCTTCCTTGTGGTCTGGTTGGGGTTGGGCGTGCGGGATCGCCGGCTCAGCGTGGTCTGCCGGTGCTCCGGTCCTCGGTCGTGGGGTTGGTGGTCGGTTCAGGGCACGGGCAGCGCGCAGAGCCGGGCGTGGGCGAGGGTGATGGTCTCGGCCCAGGGCCAGGTCGAGTCGATGTGCAGGACGCGGCGTCGCGCGGTGCGCACCAGCCGTCCAGCGGTGGCGAGGATCCGCAGCCGCATCCGTTTGGGCTCGTAGCCGGCGGCGGTGGCGGGCAGCGCGAGCCTGGCGCACCAGGCCAGCAGGTCCGCGGCGAGCGTGGCGATGGCGACCCAGATCCGGTTCTGGTCGGTGTCGTGGAAGGGCAGGTTGCGCAGCCCGGTGTCCTTCGCCGCGCGGAAGGATGCGGTCCTCGACGCGGGCGTGGCGGCGGTGGCGCAGCTCCAGGTCGGCGAGCTGCGCGGCGGGGCCGCCGCGGGCGGTGTTGGTGAGGAACCCGGTGACGCGCAGCCCGTCGGCGTCGGTGATCCGCAGTTGCGCGCCGGGATGCGGGCGTTCCTTGCGCAAGATCAGCCGGGTCCCGGCCGGCCACCCGGGCAGTGGGATCAGACCGGTGGCCTCGGCGACCCAGGCGCCGTCGCGGGGCTCGATCTGCACACCGGACTCGGCGGCGCGCGGGCGCCGCGCCTGATACGCCGGGGTCCACGCCTGCTTCGGCAACGCGGCGAGGGCGGTGTGCACGTCGAGGTGGGCGAAGCTGGCCCCGACGGAGAACTCCGCACCGCAGGTGTGCAGGTGGGCGGCGAACTCCTTCGTGGCACCGGCGGCGTCGCTGCGTACCAGCACCGGCATCCGGCCGGTCTCATCGCGGGTGCGGAGCGCGGCGGGGAGCTGGGCGAGCGCGGCGTCGAGCACGACGATGTGGTCCGCGGCGGTGTTCGACCCGGCTTTGCCGGGGCGCAGCAGCTGCGCGGCCGGCTCACCACCGCTCGGGCCGCCGTGATCCACGAAGGACAGCAGGGGGTGGAACCCGAACCCCTTCTTCCACGTCCGGGTGGCGTCCTGCTTCTCCGAGTGCGCGTCGAGCAGGGTGGCGTCCAGATCGATCACCACCCGCCCGTCCTGAACCGGGGCACCGGCCAGGTTCCACACCCGTTCCCGCGCGCTCGCCCGGGCGGCCGCGATCGCGGCCACCGCGTCGTCGGCGTCGTCGGCCAACGTGGCGACCAGCCGTGACACCGTCGGGTCCGAGGCGACCCGGCCGAACACCCCGGGCTGCGCCCGGAGCACCGCTACATCACAGGCGGCGTCCCCGCCGAGCGCGATCGCGACCGCGAGATCGGCCACGATCTTCCCCGGATCGTGGGTGGCCAGCGGCTTGCGCCACCGGCCCAGCAGCCGTGTGAGCTGCCCGGACACCCCGCTGCGGCGCGCGGTCTCGGTCAACAACACCCCGCCCGCGTGCGACACCAGCGACTCGCCGCCGGCGATCACGGACAACCAGGGACGTAAGTCCTTATGCTTCACCCGCGGAGTGCCTCTCACTCGGTCTGATCATGGCCTCGATACCCACGATCAAACCGTGCTGAGCAGGCACTTTCGCGCATCTGGGACCTGCGTGTCGCTCACAAGATCAACCTCGGTGAAAGCCCGAGGCTAGACGGTATGGGGGTTCGGGCTGGGGCCTCTCACATGTGAACGTGGGTTGCCGTCAGGAGTGGGTCCTGGCCGGTAGAGCCACAGATGTGGAGGCCCCAGTGAGCGCGAATGGTACGAGTGTCGGGCTGGATGTGCATGCACGGTCGGTCGTCGCCTGTGGGCTGGACGGGCGGACCGGGGAGTTGTTCGAGCGCCGGTTGACCCCTGATCACGGTGAGATCGCCGCGTGGATCGGGTCGCTGCCCGGGCCGGTCGCGGTGACCTATGAGGCCGGGCCGACGGGGTTCGGGCTGGCCCGGTTCCTGACCGGGCGGGGCATCGAGTGTCTGGTCGCGGCCCCGTCGAGGTTGCAGCGTCCGTCCGGGGACCGGGTCAAGACCGACGTCCGTGACGCTCGCCATCTGGCCCGACTGCTGCACCTCGCAGAGATCGTCGCGGTCACCGTGCCCAGTGTGGAACAGGAAGCGGCCCGGGATCTGGTGCGGGCCCGCGAGGACGTCCGCGGGGATCTGCTCTCGGCGCGGCACCGGCTGTCGAAGTTGTTGTTACGCCAGGGGATCGTCTACTACCAGGGCAAGGCGTGGACCGGTGTGCACGAGCGGTGGCTGCGGTCGCAGTCGTTCACCCTGCCCGGGCTGCAGCCGGCCTTCGACATCGCCCACGACACCATGCTGGCCACCGTCGCTCGCCGTGACCGCCTGGACGAGGCGATCGCGGCGATGGCCGGCGACAGCGCGTTCACCCCGGTGGTGACCCGGCTGGGGTGCCTGCGCGGGGTGTCGACGTTGACCGCGTTCGGGCTCGCGGTGGAGATCGGGGACTGGCACCGCCTGGGTGGCCGCTCGATCGGTGCCTATCTCGGTCTGGTGCCCACCGAGTCCTCCTCCGGAGCGTCGCGGTCGCAGGGGTCGATCACCAAGACCGGGAACGGGCACGCCCGACGGTTGTTGATCGAGGCGGCGTGGCACCACCGCAAGCCCTACCGCCGTCCCGGGGTTGATCTGCGCCGGCGTCAGGACCGCGCCACCCCCGCGGCACGTGACCGCGGTGAACGCGCGAACCGGCGGCTGCACCACCGCTGGGCGTCGTTCGACGCGCGTCACAAGCGGGCCGTGGCGGCCAACACCGCGGTCGCCCGCGAACTGGCCGGCTGGTGCTGGTCACTCGCCGTGCTCGACGGCTGAGATCGGCTCCGGCCGGTGAATCAGGCCGGAACATAGATGTCCGGATGTCCACGGTGGTGACGGCAGCGCCTGCGAGCGACCCGCGAACGCCCTATGAGCACCGAACCCCCCGCCACCCGTCGCCGGGGAGCAGGGGGAGGCACGCTCGATGTCTAGACGGCGGAACCGCTCGAAAGCCGAACAGTCCGTCCTGCGGTAGCCAACCCGCGCATATCAGACTGACGACGCGTCGACACGACACGCTCGTCACCACCTGATCATCCGGCTAACGAAGCGGTGTCCACGGCGACGGTCGTGGACACCGCTTCACCCTGCCCACTTGACAATCGGGCCTACATATCAGGCGTGGAGCCGGGCTTCC
>JAKDNL010000802.1 GCA_030451825.1 Pseudonocardia sp.
TCCGCACGCCGATGGACGGCTCGCATTCGGTGATGGTCAGCTCGTTGAAGGGCGGCGTCGGGAAGACGACGGTCTCGGCGCTGCTGGCCCTGTTCTTGGCCGAAGGGCGTGGCGAGCGGGTCGTGGCCGTGGACGCCAATCCCGACGCCGGGACGCTGGGCGACCGCCTGGTCGGTGAGACCGAAGCCGCACAGCTGACCGTGCGCAAGCTGCTCAACAACCTCGACCAGATCCGCAGCTTCAGCGACCTGTCCCGCTACGTGCACCTGATCAATCGGTTGCAGGTGGTGACCTCCGAGCAGGAACCCGAGTCCAGTGAGGCGTTCTCGCAGAAGGACTACGAGGCCATCGTGTCCGTTTTGTCTCGATTCTGCCAGGTTTTGGTGACCGACAGTGGTACTGGTATTACGCATTCGGCGATGCAGGGCGGTCTGGCCCGGTGTGACTCGCTGGTCATCGTGGGGTCGCTGACCCAGGATGCGGCCTCGCGGGCGGCGAAAACGCTGAACTGGCTGGCCGTGCGCCAGTGGTCGGATCTGGCGAAGAAGGCCGTAGTTGTGCTGTCTCAGGATCGGGACAGCACGTTCATCGACAAGCAGCCGATTCTGGATCACTTCCAGCAGCGCTGCCGCGCAGTCCTCACGCTGCCCCCGGACCCGCACCTGCAGGCCGGCGGGCAGATCGACCTCGACGCACTCAAGCCGGCGACCCGCGCCGCCGCGCGCGAGATCGCCGCAACTGTGGCCGAGGGCTTCTACGGCTGCCCGACCTCGCTGGGCCGTCCCGCGGGTGAACGTCGGCCCGGCGTGGCCTGGTAATGGGTTCCCTGCTCGTGGCGCGGTTCGGGACCGCGCTGTCATTGTCGGCGTCGCTGACCGCGTCGGCGCTGGCCCCGGCCGCGCCGGCCGAAGGTGACGTCGAGTGTGGGTGGCGGATCACGGCCACTCACGTGCTCGCCGAGCTCGACGGGGATGACTCCGCGCGTGCCCAAGAGCTGCGCGAAGCACTGATCGACGTGGGTGCCGACGAGCCGGACTTCGTGCCGAAGTCCTGCACCGACAGCGGCTCCGGCGGCGATGACGCTGGTTCCGGGAGCGGTCCGGGTTCTGGGGCCGGTTCGGGTTCGGGATCCGGTAACGACTCGAGTTCGGGTGGCGGCTTGGGCTCGGGGGAGCAGGGCGCGACCGCGGCCGAGGCGTTCGGCTGGGGTGAACCCGATGTCGTCGATGACTTCGAATCCGCCGGGCTTGATGGCTGGAACCTCTATGACGGTCCCGGTCACGCCGGTAACGGTGTCCGGTCTCCGGATGCGGCGTCGGTGTCCGACGGGATTTTGACGATCAACGGCACCGCCGATGGCACCACCGGTGGGATGGCCTGGGGCAACTCCCAACAGTACGGCCGGTGGGAAGTACGGATGAAGGCCCCGCAGGGCGATGAGGCCTACAACGCGCTGGCGTTGTTGTGGCCGACCGCGGAGAACTTCCCGGTCGGTGGCGAGGTCGATTTCGCCGAGATCATGGACTCCAGCCGGCAGAAGGTCGAGCTGTTCCTGCACTACGGCGAGGACAACAGCCAGGTCCACGGCGAGGTCGAGGTCGACGCGACCGAATGGCACAACTACGCCGTCGAGTGGACCCCGGACGGGATCACCGCGTTCCTCGACGGCGAGGAGTGGTGGAAGACCACCGACACCTCGATCCTCCCGCCAGGGCCGATGCACCTGTGCCTGCAGCTGGACTGGTTCCCCGACAACGGCGGCGGCGGGGGCGAGGCCGAGGTCCACTACGACTGGGTCAAGCAGTGGTCGGTCGGTGAGGGCGAGAGCTCCTCGACCGATTCCGAGGGCAGCGACGGGTCGACCGACTCGGATTCGAGCACCTCGCTGACCGAGGAAGAAAACAGCAAGGGCGGGCGTATGGCCGCAGCCCGGTGAGCCGCGGCCCGCGGCTCGATCCGTCCCCGTTTCCGGTTCTGGTCAGTCCCCCCGAGCACGTCGGAGTCCTGTTATGCCCCGTTCCCGCACACGCCGGCCCTCCTGGGCCGCTCACGTCCCGCGCCGCTCGCACGCCCCGGCGCTGCGCCGCTCGACCGTGGCCATGCTGACTGCCAGCGCGATGCTCGGGCTGACCGCGTTCTCGATCAGCCCGCTGCCGGCCGAGCTGGGGTTGACTACCGAATCCTGCAACACCGGCAAGGCGGTGCGCCAGCTCGACGCTGCGCGCGAGACCCGCTCACAGACCCGGGCGCTGTTGACCGATCTGGCGGTGAGCACCGACCCGCGCGCCCACGGCCTGGCCCGCGAGATCAGCGGCCTGGGGTTCACCCCGGCCACCCACAAGCCGGGGTGGCGGCAGAAGGCCGTGGACGTCTCTGACCAGCTCAACGGCACCACCGACCCCCAGCTGCGCCAGGTCGCGGTCCGGCTGGCCAAGGCCGGCTACGGCCCGACCCCGGCCGATCTGC
>JAKDNL010000175.1 GCA_030451825.1 Pseudonocardia sp.
ACCACCGGTCGTGTGAGGTGACGAGCACGGTGCCCGGCGCCGAGCCGAGCGCCTCCTCCAGGGGCACCCGCTCGGCGAAGTCGGTGCCGAGCAGGGCCGCGTAGGCGTCGCGGGCGGTGCGGCCGGGCGGGCCGACGTCGGGGTCCTGGGCGAGCAGGCCGACCCGCCGGGCCCGGACGTCCACGGTCCCCGAGCTCGGCGCGAGATCGCCGTGCAGCACCGCGAGCAGTGTCGACTTTCCCGCGCCGTTCGGGCCGGTGACCAGCAGCGTCTCCCCCACCGGCAGGTCGAGACGATCGAGCCGCAACCGGCCGTCCACCCGCAGGCCCCGGGCCTGTACCGCGAGACCGTCGCCGGCCTCGGCCCCGGTGAGCCGGCCGGAGAACCGCAGGGGTCGCGGCGGCTTCGGCAGGGCCTCGCGCTCGGCGACCTCCAGCGCCGGGACGCGTCGTTGACCCGACGTGCCCGGGTGCGCTCGACGTTCGCCCCCTTGAACTTGTGGATGAACTTGTCGTTGTCCCGTGGGCCGCGGCCGGGAGCGATCGCCGACATGCCGGTCCGGGTTCGCTCCCGCAGCTGGTCGATCTCCTCCTGCTCGGCGGCGAACTCCTCTTCCCAGCGGCGGCGGCTCGCGGCCTGCGCGTCCAGGTACTCGGTGAACGATCCGCCGAACCGGCGCCCGCCGTACCCGTCGGTGCCGAGCGCGCCGGCGTCGAGGTCGAGCAGCTCGGTGCAGACCCGGTCCAGGAACGTGCGGTCGTGACTCGCCGCCACGACCACCCCCGGCAGCTCGACCAGGGAGCGTTCGAGCAGGTCCAGAGCCACGTCGTCGAGATGGTTGGTGGGCTCGTCGAGCAGCAGGGCGGCCGGGCGGCGGACCAGCGCCGCGGCCATCGCGAGCCGGGTCCGCTCGCCGCCGGACAGCGTCGACACCGGGCGGTCCCGGTCCAGGTCCGCCACGCCGAGGGTCCCCGCCGTGACCTCCGCGCGCCGGTCGGCGTCCCAGGCGTCGTGCGCCACGGCCCAGGCGAGGACGCGGTCGTACTCCCCACCGATGTCGGGGCCGGTCCGGTCGGCCATCCGGCCGGCCAGCCGCTCGAGCGCCGCCACGGCGTCGTGCAGCGGTCGCAACGCGCCGTCGAGCAGCGCGCCGACCGTGGCGTGCTCGCCGGCGTCCGGCTCCTGTGGCAGGTACACGAGGTCGGCGGGGACGCTGACGGTGCCGGCGTCCGGGGTGTCGATGCCGGCGAGCAGCCGCAGGAGCGTCGACTTGCCGGCGCCGTTCTCCCCGATCAGCCCGATCCGGGCACCGGGGGCGGCGGTGAGGTCGATCCCGTTGAGCACGGGTGGCCGACCGGCGCGAGTGGCGAAGAACCGGACCAGGCCGTGCGCGGTGAGGGGCTGCAGATCGGTGCTGGGTGACACGACGACGTCTCCGTGAACGGAGGGAGACCGCGGGGCTGGTGCCTCGTCCGCGGTCCGTGGTGTCGTCTACAGGTCCATGATGATCGCGAGCCTAGACCGGCCGCCCGGACCGGCGCCACCCGGTTGTCGGTGGGCCGCGGACGCGCCGAGCCGCCCGCGGCAGGAGCCGGGCCGGCAGGCGGTCGGCCTGGCGGCCGTGCGGACGGATGGATGCGCGGGTCAACGACCGGCCGGCGCCGGAGCGCGGTCGGGCCGGTCGGCCTCGTCGACGACGCGGCGGGTGTAGCGGACGGTCAGCACGATCAGTGCACCGGGGATCAGCCAGTTCAGGATCAGGTCGCCGGGTCGGGCGGTCAGGTAGCCCAGGTGCTCGGCGGCGTTCGCCGCGAGCACGCCTGAGATCAGGTGGCCGAGGCCCATGACCGCGACCGTGCCGCCCCAGGCTGCGCTGATCCGCCGGTTGACCATGTGGAAGCGCGGCGAGTCCCAGTACTCCCGCGGTACCGAGGCCCGAGCGTACTGCTCGGTGAACGGCCGGAACGCCAGCGACGCGATGATCACCGCGCTGAGGATCAGGGCGGCCAGGCCGCGGCCGTAGTCGGCCAGGAACGCGTCCGATGCCGGGTCGACGAGCGCCCAGACCCCCATCGCGCCGAACGTGACGACGGCGGTGAGCTCGAGGAGCTTGGGCATCTCGCCGCGGGCGACCGAGCGAGCCACGAACACCGCCGCGAGCGCGAGGGCGAGCAGGGCGGCCATGCCGACGGCGCCGGGGCCGACCCGGGTGGCGATCGTGCTGAACGCGACCCAGGGGAGGAAACCGATGAGGATCTGCTTGGTGGACATGCCACGACGGTGCTCGGTGCCGGCGGCCGAGACATCCGCCATCTCACCCGGCTCGCTGCCGCGGGGCACCATGTCGTCCTCCACATGGACCAACCGCCCGGCCGCCGATGCCTATAACCTGGTGCGGTGATCGCGGACCCGTCCCCCCGGCATGCGGTGGTGCTCGACGAGATCGTCACGCACCTGCAGGGCGGGCCGGCACGCACGGTGCTGCTCAGCGGGTTGCCGGGGATCGGGAAGTCGACCACGGCCGGGATGGTGGCGGAACGGCTGGCCGGCTCCGGGATCGCCGTGCAGCGTGCCGAGGCCGACGAGATGAGCAGGAGCCGCCCGTTCGGCCTGATCGCCGGCCTCCTGGGCGTCGAGGCCGTATATCCACCGCGGCCGGACACCGGGGACCGGATGCTGGAGGCCGTGGAGAAGCTCTGTGCGGAGGGCCCCGCCCTGCTCAGCGCGGACGACCTCCACCGGGCCGACGGGGACTCGCTCGACCTGCTCGGCTGGCTGGTCGACATGACCCGGGACCTGCCGCTGTCGCTGCTGCTGACCCGGCGCCCGCTACCGGTCCGGACCGGGCTCACCGTCCTGGCCGCCCGGCCGGACGTGCACCTGCTCGAGCTCTGCGGGCTCGCCCCGGACGAGCTGGACGCGCTGGTCACCGCCCGCTACGGCGTTCCGCCCGGCCCGTCGGTGCAACACCTGCTGGCCGTGACCGGTGGTAACCCGTTCCATGCCCGTGTCATGCTCGACGACCTGCAACGGCGCGACCTGCTCGAGACCGAGCACGGCATGCTCACTACCACCGCCACTACGGCGGACGCACCGGTCTCGGTACAGGCGGGGGCCCGGGCGCACCTGTCGCTGCTCGACCCGCCCACCCGCGACCTGCTGCAGGTGCTGGCGGCGTGGGGCAGGCCGGCCGGCCCCGAGCAGCTGGCGGCGGTGACCGGAAGCAAGCCGGCGGCCCTGCTCGGGGCGATCCAGGCCGCCGTCGGCTCCGGGGTGGCGCGCTGGACCGACGACGACTCGCTCGCCTTCACCCACGACCTGTACCGCGACGTCGTGTACGCCGATCTCGAACCGCCGTTGCGGACGATGCTGCACGCCGCGTGCGCGGCGGAGCTGCAGGCCGGCGGCGAGGTCGCCTCGCAGGTGCTGCAGCAGTCCAGCGCGGCTGACGACGCCGCCGAGCCCAACGCCGCCGACCCCGAGGTCGCGCTGCGGCTCGTCGAAACCGACCTCGCGCACGCCCCGGCCCAGGCCGCGGACCTGCTCGCGACGGCCGCCGAGCGGGCGGCCGCACTCCCCGCCGGGCTCGGCCGGGCCCGCCTGGAGGACCGGATCGTCGTGGTGCGGACCGGCGTGCTCGCCGCGGCGGGCCGGATGGCCGAGGCCGTCCGGGTGGCCGGTGAGGGGCTGGAGCGCACCACCGACCCGCTCGTGCGCTCCGAGCTCGTCCGGCTCCGGCTGCACCACACCGTCAGCACCGCCGACATGCCGGCAGCGCTGACCGAGCTCGACCGGCGGCTCACCGGTGAGCTGCCCGCCCCCGGGCGGGAGGCGATGACCCAGCTGCGTCGGTGGGTGCTGCTGCTCGAGGGCCGGGAACCGGTCGGCGACGGCGTCCCGACCGGCCGCAGCGGCGCCGCGCTGCTGCCGGCGGCGATGGACCTGTTCCTGGCCGGCCGGTGCCGCGAGGCCCTGCACGCCGTCGAGGAGACGGTGCGGCGCCGAGAGGAGGCCGGATCGCCGGACTGGGCGGACGGGCCGACCGCCCCGATCCTGCCCGCCTGGTTCGCCCTGTACGCCGAGGGGATCGAGGCCGCACGCGAGCGATCGGTGGCGGCCCGTCGACTGGCCCAGGAGCGCGGGCGCGGCTGGCAGCTGCCGTACCACCTGTTCGGCGCGGCCACGATCGACCACGTGGCGGGCCGCTGGGACGACGCGCTCGCCGTCCTCGACGCCGGGCAGGAGGCCACCGCCGTCACCGGCACGGGCTGGCTGTCCCGCCCGGTCGGACTGACCCTGGCCATCCGCATCCGGCGCGGCGAGTTCGACGCCGCCGCCACCGGCCTGGAGCGTGGAAGCTGCGGGCGCTGCCCGAACAGTACGGGCTGCCGATGGTCGGGTTCGCCGAGATGCTGCTCGCCGAGGCCCGCGGTGACGCCGCCGGCGCGGCCGAACTCGCCCGGCGGACCTGGTCCGCGGCGCTCGGCACCGGGCGCCGGGTATGGGTGGTGACCTCCGGCCCGGACACCGCCCGGGTCGCCCTGCGCGCCGGCGACACCGCGCTCCTGGACCGGATCGCCGTGGACACCGCGGCGGCGCCCGTCGCCGAGATGCCCGGTATGGCTCCGGCGGCCGACGTGGTGCGAGCGGTCGCCGAGCGGGACCCGGACCGGGCGATGGCCGCGGCATCGGCGTTCGCCGCCCGCGGGAACGTCCTCGGCGAGCTCGGGGCCTGGGAGGAGGCGGCCGTCGCCGCCGCGGTCCGCAGGGACGCGGAGCGGGCCCGCGGCTGTGCGGCCCGGTGCACGAACGTCGCCGCGCTGCTCGGCGCGACCGCCGTCGAGCGGCGGTTGACCGCCCGGCTGCGCGAGCACGAGATCCGGCTGGGCGTCACCGGCCGGCGGCAACGGCCGTCGTCGGGGTGGGACAGCCTCACCCCGACCGAGCTGCAGGTCGCCGGGCTGGTCGGGCAGGGCCTGACCAGCCCGCAGATCGCGTCCCGGCTCTACATCTCGCCGCGCACCGTGCAGACCCACATCTCGCACAGCCTGCGCAAGCTCGGTATCGGCTCCCGGGTCGAGCTGGCGACCACGGTCGCCCGGCACCGCTGACGCCTCATGCGGAGGTGTGCCAGGGCACCAGCAGCCGCCGCGCCCCGGCGACCGCGCTGTGCAGGAGCACCCCGAGCAGGGTCAGCAGGCCGATCGCGGCGAACATCCGCGGGGTGTCGAGCGCATTCATCGCGACGACGACCAGATACCCGAGCCCCGCACTGCCGCCGAGGAACTCCCCGATCACCGCGCCGATCACCGCGAACACCACCGCCGTCTCCGCACCGGTGAGCACCGCGGGTGCGGCGGTGGGCAGGTCGAGGCTGCGCAGCACCGCCCACCGTGACGCGCCGAGCTGGCGGAGCACGTCGCGGTGGCCCGGGTCGACCGAGCGGACGCCGAGCAGCACGTTCAACATGATCGGGAGGAACGCGAGTAGCGCCGCAAGCACGATCTTCGAGGTCGGCCCGAACCCGAACCACAGCACGAAGATCGGCACCAGGGCGATCTTGGGCACCACCTGGAGGGCCACCAGCGCCGGCCGGACGGCCTGCTCCAAGCGGCGCAGCCGGCCCAGCGCCACCCCGACGACGACGCCCGCGGCCAGCGCGATCCCGAACCCGCCGACGACCTCGATCGCGGTGATCCCGACGTGGCCCCAGGTCGCGCGGTCCCGCACGAGCGCCGCGAACGCCGACGCGACCGCGCCGGGCGGTGGCAGCACGAACGCCGACACCCCCGCCGCGACGGCGAGCGACCACGCCCCGAGCAGCACCGCCACCGTGCCGAGCGCGCCGAGCAGGGCGAGCCAGCGCCCAGAGCGCTCCTCCGTGGTGACACCCGGCGTGCCCGTCACGTGGCACCCCGGTCGGCGACTTCGAGGGCGTCCCCACCCGGCGCACGACCGTCTGGAACTCCGGCCCGGTGGTGTCCCGGCGAGGCCGGGGCAGCGGCACGTCGACGACCGCGTGCACCGTCCCGGGGCGCGGGGTGAGCAGCACGACCCGGTCGGCGAGCTGCACCGCCTCGGAGATCGAGTGGGTCACGAACACCACGGTCGCGCCGGTGCCGGCGTGCAGATCCTGCAGCTCGACGACCATGTGCTCGCGGGTGAGCGCGTCGAGCGCGCCGAACGGCTCGTCCATCAGCAGGATCGCCGGGCCCCGGATCAGGGCGCGGGCGATCGCGGCCCGCTGCCGCATGCCACCGGAGAGCTCGGCGGGCGCGGCCGTCTCGAACCCGGCCAGCCCCACGGCCCGGCACAGCTCTTCCGCCAGGGCGCGGCGCCGCGCCCGGTCCGCCCCGGCCAGCCGCAGCGGGAGGGCGACGTTGTCGCGCACCGTGTACCAGGGGAACAGGTGGGGTTCCTGGAAGACCATGCCGACCTCGGTGCCCGGCCCGCCCGCGGTCTCGACCCGGCCCCGGGTGGGGCTCAGCAGCCCGGCGAGAATCCGCAGCAGCGTCGACTTCCCGCAGCCGGACCGCCCGACGACCGCCACGAACTCCCCCGCCCCGACCGCGAGGTCGACGCCGTCCAGCGCGGTCACGGCGGCGCCCGTGGTCGTGGCCGACGGCGCGGATCCGCAGCGCGGCCGGTCCGGCCGCCGGGTTCACTACAGGGTCAGCCAGCGGGTCCGACGGCGGGAGCGCGCGGTGCACGGCGGTCACGAGCGCGGCCCGAGCTGATGCAGCCACGCGTCCGGGTCGAGCCCGGCCGGGACCAGGCCGAGACCGGACGCCTCGGTGTAGGTGCTGTGCCAGCGCTCCGGCGGCAGCGTCCCGCGCAGTGGTCCCCACGAGGCCACATAAGCGTCCAGCCCGGCCCGCGCCGTGACCGGGTCGGTCAGCGACGGCACGGCGTAGCGGGACCCGATCAGCCGGATGGTCTCCGCGTACCCGCCCGGGGCGTCGGCGGCGATGAAATCCATCGCGTCGCGCACCGCGGCCAGGTAGCGCCGGACCCGGTCCTCCCCCGCCGGGTCGGCGAGCCGGTCGGCGGAGCCGACGAACACCTGCGCCCCCGCAGAGATCACCTCGCCGACGTCGAGGGTGACCACGTCGGGCCGGGAGTGCTGCAGCACGACCGCGGTGTCCATCGGGGCGAGGAAACCGTCGATCCGGCCGCCGGCGACGAGGTCGAACACGCCCGGCGCGAGCCCGGTCACCTCGCGGCGGACCGACCCGGGCTCCATCCCGCCGCGGGCGACGACCAGGCTCAGGGTCGAGTCGCTGGTCCCGCCCTGCGACGGCACCCCGATGGTCCGGCCCGCCAGGTCGGCGGGCACCCGGATCGGGTCCCGGGTGCTGGACACGATCTGCAGCGTGCCGGTGGCCATCCCGGCGCCGACCACCTGCAGCGGCGCCCCGCGCGCACCGGTGGCGAGCATCGTCTCGATGTCCCCCAGCCTGGTCAGGTCCGCGGATCCGCCGAGCACCGCCTGCACCGCCGCCGGTGAGCCCTGCAGCGCCCGCAGGTCCACCTCCAGGCCGTGCCGGGCGAAGTCGCCCCGGGCCACGGCCACCATCTCAGGGGCGTACGACATGGACTCGACCGGTGCGGTGGTCACCACCGTGAGCCGGTCGGTGGTCGCCGCCTGCTCCGGTGCTGCGCATCCGGCCAGAACAGCGACGGCGACGGCGACGGCGACGCCGACGACCACGGCCGCCGACGTCGCGCGCACACCACGGCGGCCTCGCCGGACCATCGCACCCCCCGCTCTCGATCGAACACCCGCATCCGGGCTCGGCCGGCGGCCCCGTTTCGTTTCGCCTCCGGGCCGAGACCGGCGTCACGCGGGCGGCCGGGTCACCCGCTGGGCAGCCAGTTGCCGTGCAGACCCAGTGGCACCCGGACCGGCATCCGGACCGTCGCGACCGGCCCGGACCCCGGGTCGGCGGCCGGGATGACCAGCAGGCTGGACTCCCCGGTGCTGAACCGGGTGGCGTAGGTGAGCCACCAGCCGCGGTCCGGCGCGTCGGAACGGGGGTCCGGGGCGAACGCGGGTTCGCCGAGCGCCAGGTCGACCGGTTCCCACCGGGTCACCCGGCCGGTCCGCAGGTCGTGCCAGGCCAGCGCGTCCCAGCAGGTTGGGTGCGGCATCGGCCGCCCGGTCCGCAGCGCGAACGCCGACACCGGCTGGGGCCGGCCGAGCAGCCGGTCGTCGATCCGCGGGAACTCGACCTCGAGGTCGGCGACGATCTCCCGGCGCACCGTGCCCGCCGCGGGGTCGATGACCGCCCGGGCCGGGCGCGGCCCGGCTGCCGGGCCGGGGGCGATCGGCGAGGGCCGGGCCCACTCGGCGTAGTCGACGACGACGACGTCCACCGCCGGGTCGGCGGGATCCTTCACCTCGTAGGCGTTGGCGGTGTGCCACAGCCAGAACGCCTCGTCCTCGCACCAGCGCACCGGGCCGCCGTCGCGCGGGACCAGCGCGATCCGGGTCCCGGCCTCCGGGTGCCAGGCCAGCATCGATCCGCCGCTCGACGCTGCCTCCATGTCGAAGTACAGCGGGGCGACGACGAGCACCACGTACCGTTCGGTGATCGCCATGTCGTGGATCATCGAGGGCCGCTCGACGCCCTCGACCGGCCGCGGCGGGGTGCCGGTGCCGTCCGGCGCGATGGTGGTCCAGGTCAGGAACGGCGGTTGGAGGTTGTAGCAGAACGCGATCATCTCGCCGGTCCGCGGATCGGTCTTGGGATGGGCACAGATCCCGGCCGGCAGCTGCCCGCCGAAGGTCTCCTGGCCCAGCGTCTCCAGCTGCGGCCCCATCCGGTACGGCTGGTCGCACTCGGCCAGGGCCAGCAGCGTCCCGCCGTGCCGGACGACGTTGACGTCCGGGAGCTGGCGCATCGTCCCGGCCAGCAGCGGGCCGACCTCGTCGGCGCCGGGTTGCCACGGCGTCGCGAATCCGGGCCAGATCGCGTGCCCCACCTCCTCCTCCTTGCGCACCATCGGGGTACGGACGAAGCGGTTGGTGTACCGGGCGCGGCCCTCGGAGAGCACCACGCGGTGCAGCATCCCGTCGCCGTCGATCGGGTAGAGGAAGCTGCCGATCGGGGAGAACCGCGGGTTCGGGCCGTTGCGGACGTAGCTGCCGTCGAGGTCGGTGGGCAGCGCGCCGTCGATCCGCAGGTCGGCGACGTCGACCTCCGCCGTGACGGGGGTGTACGGGCCGGTCAGGTGCACGTCCGGCGGGATCGGCGACGGACGGGTCGGAGCGGTCATCGGACACCTGCCGACGGGCCGGGACGGTTCTGTTTCGGTGACATGCTCCGACCGTGCCGCGCCCGGCCGGGCGGAACATCCGCCATCTCACGCAGGTCACGCGCCAGCCCGTGCGCGGTTGAGGGGCTGCAGGTCGGTCGCGCCGGCCGGTTCCGGTCACGCCCCAGCCCGACCGCACCCGACGACGGTTCCGAGCGCCCCGGGCCGTCCCACCACACCCCGGAGCCGGCCCCGCCGCGCCAGCCGGCCCCGCCGCGCCAGCCGGCCGGGCGGCACCCGCTGGCCGGGTCGGTGCTGCGCGCCGTCCCCGGGACCGGACCGGAATGGGTGCACGCCGCCGACCAGATCTCCTGGCTGCTGCTGGCCCTGGCCGTCACCGAGACCCAAGGCCACCCGATGCCCGAACCCCTGCACGGCGGGCGGGCGCTGCGGGCGTGGGCCCGCCTCAAGGCCCGGCAGGCCACGGCGGAGATCACGCTCTCGCTGGCGTCCCGCGGCATTCGGTCGTCGGTGGTCCGGCTTCCCCCGACGTGCCACGGCGACGGGGACAAGGGGCCGACGGGCCGGCGCCCCCGGGGCCCACGGCCGGGTCGGGGTCGTGACCGTCCTGTTCGGTGGCCACCCGCCCCGGTGCCAGCCCCAGCGTCCCGGAGGCGATGACCAACGGCCGGTCGGAGCCCGCCAGTACCTCGCCGAGCGCTTCGACGGCGCGGCGGTCGGACTGCGCGGCGCCCTCGAAGTCGCCCGAGAACGCGATGTCGTGCTTGAACGCGAGGTGGATCACGCCGTCCACCGCGCCGGCCACGGTCCGCAGGGTGTCGAGATCGTCGAGGCTGCCGGGCAGCACCCGGACGCCGGCCGCGGTGAGGGCGGCGGCGGCACGGTCCGAGCGGGCGAGCCCGGTGACGTCGTGGCCCGCCTCGACGAGCTCGGGGACGACGGCCGAGCCGATCCAGCCGGACGCGCCGGTGAGGAACACGCGCATGAGAAACCTCCGTAAGGTCGACCGACTTCTGATGTCAGCGACTGTCATCAACGTAGCACTGATGTCAGTCACTGTCATCGGATAGGATCGAGCGATGAGCCGATGGGAGCCCGACGCGCGCGGCCGGCTCGAGCAGGCGGCGATGGAGCTCTACAGCGAGCGCGGGTTCGACCAGACCACCGTGGCGGAGATCGCCGCGCGCGCCGGACTGACCGAGCGGACGTTCTTCCGGCACTACGCCGACAAGCGCGAGGTCCTGTTCGGAGGGTCGGCCCACCTGCAGGAGCTCCTCGTCGGCGCCATCGCGGGGGCCCCGGAGAAGGCCGCGCCGATGGACGCGATCGGCACGGCCCTGGACGCCGTCGCGCACGTCTTCGAGGAACGTCGCGACAGCGTCCGGCTGCGCCAGAGCATCGTCGCCGCGCACACCGAGCTGCAAGAACGCGAGCTGATCAAGATGAGTTCGCTCGCGTCGGCGACGGCCGCGGCGTTGCGCGGGCGCGGGGTCGCGGAACCGGCCGCGAGCCTGGCAGCCGAGGCGGGGATCGCCGTGTTCAAGATCGCGTTCGAACGCTGGATCGGCGACACCGCCCGGCAGCAGCCCCTGACCTCCCGCTTCCGGGAGTCGCTCGACGAACTCAAGGCGATCACCGGATGACGCACCCCGCCACTGCCCCGACCGGTCGAGACATCCCGACCATGGTGGCGCTACCGGGCACGCTGTGCTCCCCCGCCGTGTTCGATGCCCTGGCGCAACGGCTCGCCGGACGGGTGCGTCTCGACCCGATCTCGTGGATGACCGAGGACGGGCCGTGGACCGTTCCCGCCGTCGCCGAGCGACGTGCCGCACGCCTCGATCCCGATCGGCCGGTGCTCGTGCTCGGGCACTCCACCGGGGGCGCGATAGCGCTGCAGCTCGCGGTGTCGCACCCGGAGAGGGTCGCGGGCCTGTTGCTGGTCGGAACCGGTGCGCACATGCGTGGGCACGGCGACGTGGACGCGATCATCGACCGGGTCGAACGCGAGTGGGGGCCGGAGCTGCACGACGCGGTGCTGCGGCGCAGCTTCGCCACCCCACCGTCGGCCGGGTTCGAGCACGTGCTGCGGGACTACGCCGCCCGGGTACCCCGACAGGCCGCCCTCGACGTCCTGCGCAGCCAGCGCGATCTCGACCTCAGCAGCGAACTGGGACGGCTTCGCATGCCGGCCGTCGTCCTGCACGGCACGCACGACCCCACCCGGACACTCGACCAGGCCCGGGAGCTGGCCTCGGCGTTGCCCGACGGCGAGCTCCGCGTCGTGCCCGCCGGCCACACCCCGGTGCACGAGACCCCGGATCAGGCCGCGGCCGCCGTCCTCGATCTCTGCGCCCGCGCGGACGGTCGCTGAGCCGAGCCCGCCTGCGCGGCGGCCCCGCCACCCTGCCCAGTTGGACGAGAGCTCCGCTCGTGCGGCCC
>JAKDNL010000803.1 GCA_030451825.1 Pseudonocardia sp.
CACCTCGCCCGACCCCGCCACGCCCAGCACCGGACCAGGGTCCCACAGGGCCGTCCGCCCTCCCGCCCACCGATCCGGCCATCCCGTCCGATCACCGGGAGCGGCACTGTCCGACGGTCGGGCGGGCCGAGCAGGTCGTGCGCGGATATCGCGGTCAGGGCGACGGTATCCGCGCACGGGGGCCTCGGTACTGTTCCCTCGATGTCGAGCCACACCCGGTCCCTGCACGGATGGGGACGCACCGCGCCCACGATCGCCGAGGTCGTCACCCCACGGGGCGGGCAGGAGGTGGTGGACGCGGTCACCCGCGCCGGTGAGCGCGGGATCATCGCCCGCGGGCTCGGCCGGTCCTATGGCGACCCCTCGCAGAACGCCGGCGGCCTCGTCCTGGACATGACCGGTCTCGGCCGGATCCACTCGATCGAGCCGGACACCGCCGTCGTCGACCTCGACGCCGGGGTCAGCCTGGACACGCTGATGCGTGCCGCGCTGCCGCACGGCCTGTGGGTCCCGGTCCTGCCGGGCACCCGCCAGGTGACGATCGGCGGCGCGATCGGCGCCGACGTGCACGGCAAGAACCACCACACCAAGGGCAGCTTCGGCAACCACGTGCTGTCACTTGCTCTGGTCACCGCGGACGGGGCGGTGCGTGAGCTGACCCCGGACGGCCCGGAACGGGAGCTGTTCTGGGCCACCGTCGGCGGGATGGGCCTGACCGGTGTGATCACCCGGGCCCGGGTGCAGCTGCACCGCACGGAGTCGGCGTACTTCGTCGTCGACACCGACCGCACCGACGACCTCGACGGCCTCCTGGAGCTGCTCACCGACGGCTCCGACGACCGTTACGGCTACTCCGCGGCCTGGTTCGACACCACCGCGACCGGCGCGAAGCTGGGCCGTTCGGTACTCACTCGCGGATCGCTCGCAACCGTCGACCAGCTGCCGGACAAGCTCCGCGCCGACCCGCTGAAGTTCGACGCGCCGCAGCTGCTCAGCTTCCCGGACGTGTTCCCGAACGGGCTGGCCAACAAGGCGTCGCTGACGGCGTTCAGCGAGCTCTGGTTCCGCAAGGCCCCGAAGCGCCAGCGCGACTCGGTGCAGAACATCACGGCCTTCTACCAGGTGCTGGACCTGTTCGGGAACTGGAACCGGATCTTCGGCAGCAAGGGCTTCCTGCAGTACCAGTTCGCCGTCCCGCTGGGTGCGGAGGCGGCGCTGCGCCGGATCGTCGAGAAGATCGCGCACTCCCCGCACAAGTCCGGCCTGAACGTGTTCAAGCGGTTCGGCGACGGCAACGCCGCCCCCCTGTCCTTCCCGATCAAGGGCTGGACGATCACGGTCGACTTCCCGATCGCGCCCGGGCTCTCCCGGTTCTGTACCGAGCTCGACGAGATGGTGCTGACCGCGGGCGGGCGCCTCTACCTGGCCAAGGAGTCCCGCACCAGCCCGGCCGCGTTCGCCGCCGGATACCCGCGGATCGACGAGTGGCGCGCGGTCCGCTCGTCCGTGGACCCGGACGGCCGGTTCGCCTCCGACATGTCCCGCCGCCTCGAACTGATCTAGGAGCGTTCCCCACATGATCGACGCCGTCGGCAACCCGCAGAGCATCCTTCTCCTGGGCGGGACCTCCGAGATCGGTCTGGCCTCCGTTCGCGCGTTCGCCGCGGACCGGCCGATGCGCGTGGTGCTCGCCGCCCGCCCGTCACCGCGCCGCGACGCCGCCCGCACCGAGCTGGAGGCCCTCGGCTGCGGTGTGGAGACGATCGACTTCGACGCGAAGGCCCTCGAGACGCACTCCGACGTCGTCCGCAAGGCGTTCGCCGGCGGGGACATCGACGTCGCGATCGTCGCGTTCGGGCTGCTCGGGGACAACGAGAAGGCCTGGACCGACCTCGACACGGCGGTCGAGCTCGCGCAGGTCAACTACACCGCCACGGTCTCCACCGGGGTGGCGCTGGCGGAGCGCTTCACCGACCAGGGGCACGGTGCACTGGTCGCGATCTCGTCGGTGGCCGGGGAGCGGGCGCGCCGCTCGAACTTCGTCTACGGCTCCACCAAGGCCGGGATGGACGTGTTCTACACCGGGTTGACCGAGGCCCTGCGCCCGGCCGGGATAACCGTGTCGATCGTCCGGCCCGGGTTCGTGCACACGAAGATGACCGAAGGCCTCAAGCCGGCCCCGCTGTCCACCACCCCCGAGGCGGTGGCCGACGTGATCGTCGACGCGGTGCGCAAGCAGAAGGAGCTCGTCTGGGCACCGGCCCCGTACCGGTTCGTGATGAGCGCGCTGCGCCACGTCCCGCGCCCGATCTTCCGCAAGCTCCCCATCTGACCCGTGGGGGGGGGTAAGCGGGGGCCACCCGCGGATAGCCCCCGCGGGGGGGGACCCCCGCGCCGGGGCGGCGCCCGGGGCCGGCGGCGTCGTGGCGTCACCGGGAGCATCCGTCATCGCTCGACTCTCCAC
>JAKDNL010000804.1 GCA_030451825.1 Pseudonocardia sp.
CGCTCCGGGTGCCCCGGGGGCGCCCGGCTCACCGGTGACGGTCTCGGTCGAGGACTTGTAGGGCCCGACCCCGGTGCGCACCTCACCGGCCGCGCCGCAGGCACCAGTGTCGGTGAGGCGGGCCGCGGTCTCGCCGCCCTGCTGGCACAAAGTGGCTACCGGCGCGGCGACATCGTCAGCCTGCTTGGAGGCCAGGTAGAACAAGATGCTGGCCCCGATCAGCGACAGCACCAGCAGCACGACCCCGGCCGCGACCGCGCGCGGGTCGAACCGGTGCGTCGCGACGATCCGGTCGAACGTGCGGGTGGCCGTGGCGTTCACGCCGCACCTCCACGGTGCTTGCCCGATGCCGGCTCCGTCGTGGGGCCCTGCTCTCGTTCGGACGACTCAGGCGGTTCGGGTTTGGGCCCGGCCTTACCGATCAGGATGGAGGCGAGCAGCGCGATCAGCGGCCCGTCGATCAGCGGGTTCGCGGTGTGGCCGGGGATGACGGCCTGCAAGCCGAGGTCGAAGCCGACGAACAGCAGGATGGCGATGACGACCACGGTGACGACCGAGCGCGGAACCACGATCCGTCCCTCCCCCTCGGCCGTGCACGCGGCGGTGTCCATGCGCGCGACCCTTCCCCGACGCCCTACGTGCACTCACCTGGTTCAACGAGCCGGTCCCGTCACCGGGTACTGGCCGGGTCGTTAGAACGGCCCGCGCTCAAGGGCATCCGAGCGCGGGCCGTGCATGATCGACGACGGTAGAGGCGGCGGCGGACTGACCCGGCGGTTTCCCGGGGTCGTCTATCGGCGCCCGATGTGGTCCTCGCGCTCGTTCGCCTCGGCGAGGTCCCGTGCGGCGGCGAGCTCGGCGCGGGTGCGCCACGCTATCCAAGCGAGCCCGGAGAGCACGGCGAGTGGGGCGGTGGTGTAGGCGAACGCTGCCGGGGTCGGCGCGGCCAGCACCGTGTAGAAGGCGACCGCGAACGCCCCGGCCGCGAGGGCGGTGAAGACGACACCGATCACCGTGCAGCTCCGAACGGTCATGGTCTACCCGACTGGGGTGATGGTGACTTGGCGGCCGTAGCGGGTGAACAGCGACGTCATCTGCGCCGGTTCGCCCGGGGGGACCATTCGGGCCTGGATGCGGTAGTCGAGGCGGGCGGGGGCGGGCCGGTCGAACCGGTGGTAGTTCCACTCGAGGAGCTGCCGGGTGACCGGGCCTGCAGTGGCGAGACGTTTGTCGAGGAGCGGGGTGAATTGGCCGCGGTCGGCGAACTGGTCGACGACCCGGCAGTCGCAGTAGTAGGCGAGGGTGCCGATCTCCCCGGGCGACTGGACGGTGGTCCCGGCCGGGATGGTCTCTGCGATGGCCTGGTATTGGGCGGGTGAGCCCCAGTTGAACGAGACCGGGGCGAATCGGTCCCGGGGGAGCCCGTCGTTGACGCTGGACACCGCCGTGACCAGGACGTAGGCGGCGGCTCCGGTCAGCAGCAGGCCGGGCAGGAGGCCGCGGCGCGCCCAGTACCGGCAGATCGCGGCGGTCCCGAGCAGGGACAGCCCGGACAGGAAGAACGTCGTGTGCCAGAAGAACGGGCCCGGGTGCAGCAGGCTCATGGTCGCGTAGTGCACGGCCGCCGCCCCGGCCCATACCCACGCGAGGCGCTCCCGCCACCACCACGCCAGCGCCAGCACGCCGACAGCGGCCGGCAGCACCGACAGCGCGATCGCTGCGGGCAGGATCGAGTAGTAGTGCGGCAGGCTGTTCCAGAACGAGGTGCCGCCCCACGACTCGGGGCCCTTGATGACGATCGTGTCGGGGACTGCGGAGCCGAGGAACCACCACGACCACGCGAACCACGGCACCGTCACCGCCACGGCCGCCCCGAACGCCCGCCACCGTCCACCGGGCAGGCACAGGACGGCGACCAGCGCGGCCGGGCCGAGGTCGGGGCGGGTGAGGATCAGCAGGCCGGCCAGGACACCGAGCGCGGCGGGGCGGCGGGTGACGACGGCCCAGCCCGCGCCGACCAGCAGGGCGACGGCGAGGTGGGATTCGAGGCCCATTGCGGACATGAGCAGCGGGTTGACCGCCAGGACGGCGAGCGCGAGCGGCGGGAACACCCACCGGCCCAGATGGAGCGCGGCGGCGATGCCGTGCAGCCACCACCCGGACACGGCCATCCCGGCTATGAGGAGCGCGCCGACCGCCCAGACGGGGTCCCGCAGGATCGCGGTGAGCGCGCCGAGGAGCAGGATCGACAGCGGTGATGTGGCGGTGTTCGAGCCGAGGCCGTCGACCATCCCCCACGAGCCGTGCAGGCCGAGCTGGCGGGCGTAGTCCATCGCGATGTAGGCGTCGTCGGTCATGACGCGGCGCATCAGCCAGAACACGGCGACCCCGAGGATCGCGCCGGCGGCGGCCGCGACAAGCCCGGACCAGGGCCGCGCCTGCCGTTCGGGGGTGCGGCGGTC
>JAKDNL010000805.1 GCA_030451825.1 Pseudonocardia sp.
GCGGCGCCGAGGCCGTGCTGTTCGGCTCGGTCTCCACCCGCAGCGCCGACGGGCGCACCACCCTGCTCGGCAACGCCGTCGCCCCGATGCGGGTCGCCGTCCCGGCCGACGGCAGCCCGGCCCGGGTCACCGTCACGCTGCCCGGGGTCGTCGCGCCGGTGCCGGCCGGCAGCAGCCTGGTCGTCTCGCTGTCCACCACCGACCAGGGCTTCGACTCCGGCGCCGCCCCGTCCGTGTGGCGGGTCGGGCTGGCCGACGGGACCGGGCTGACCGTCCCGGTGGTGCCCGGTCGCGCCGAGGCCGCGGACACCGTGCCACTGTGGGCCCTGATCGGCATCGCGATCGCGCTGGCCGCCGCGCTACTCGTCTGGCTGGTGGCCCGGCTGCGGCGGCGCGGCGATCCTGCGATCACCGACGACGCCCCGCCGTTGCAGGTCAGCGGCCTCGCCAAGACCTACAAGGGTGGGTTCACCGCCGTCCGCGACGTGTCGTTCACCGTCGAGCGCGGGATGGTGCTGGGCCTGCTCGGGCCGAACGGCGCTGGCAAGACGACCGTGTTGCGGATGCTGATGGGGCTGATCTCCCCCACCGCCGGTGAGATGCGGGCGTTCGGCACACCGGTCCGTCCGGGCGGTGCGGTGCTGAGCCGGATCGGCGCGTTCGTCGAGGGTCCCGGCTTCCTCCCGCACCTGTCCGGGGCGGAGAACCTGCGCCTGTACTGGGCAGCGACCGGGCGCCCGCCGGAGCAGGCCCGGATGGCCGAGGCGCTGGAGATCGCCGGCCTGGGCGACTCCGTGCAGCGCCGCGTCGGCACCTACTCCCAGGGCATGCGCCAGCGGCTGGCCATCGCGCAGGCGATGCTGGGGCTGCCCGAGCTGCTGCTGCTCGACGAGCCCACCAACGGGCTCGACCCGCCGCAGATCCACGCCATGCGCGAGCTGCTGCGCCGCTACGCCGAGGGTGGGCGGACGGTGCTGGTGTCGAGCCACCTGTTGGCCGAGGTGGAGCAGACGTGCACGCACGTCGTCGTCATGCACCGGGGCACCGTCGTCGCCGACGGCACCGTGGACGAGATCATCGCCGGCGAGGGCGGCGCCTCGTTCGGCGTCGACGCCCCGGACCGCGCGGCACAGGTGCTCGACGGGCTCGACGGTGTCCGGGAGATCGCCGTCCGCGGGTCGGTCGTGCAGGCCGACCTGGACGGCCTGAGCCGTGCTGACGCCGTCACCGCGCTCGTCGGGGCGGGTGTGGCAGTGGAGAACGCCGGACCCCGGGGCCGGCTCGAGGACGCGTTCCTGCATCTGGTCGGCGAGAACGGCGAGGGGAACTCATGAGCGAGGAGAACCGGCCGGTCTCCGGCCGGCACCGCACCGAGGCCCGGGAGTCCGACGGTGCCCGACCGGACGTCCACGGGCCCGATCACCACGGCCCCGACGACACCGGGCCGGACAGCGCCGGGACGAACCACGCCACGTCGAACGGCGCCCGTCCGGCTGCCGCCCAGCCCTCGACCACCCGTGGCCGGCACCCGGGTACGGGCCACGACCACTCCCCCGCCGCCGCGACGTCCGGGGACGGCTCCCCGGTGACCCGGTCCACCCACCGGGGCCGGGTGGGTGCGCTCATCGACTCCGGCGCCGCCGCCCCCGCCGTACCCGGCCGGACCCTGCCGATCCGGATCGAGCTGGCCCGCCAGCTGCGCCGGCGACGGACGCAGGTCTCGTTCGCGCTGGTCGCGCTGCTGCCGGTACTCCTGTGGGCGGCATTCCTGATCGGCGGCGACGACGACGGCCCGGGCGGCGGTCCGACGCTCGTCGACCTGGCCGGCGGCAGCGGCACGAACTTCGCCGTGTTCACGATGTTCGCCTCGGCCAGCTTCCTGCTGATCGTGCTCGTGGCGCTGTTCTTCGGCGACACGGTCGCCTCCGAGGCGTCCTGGTCGTCGCTGCGCTACCTGCTCGCGATCCCGGTCCCCCGCGCCCGGCTGCTGCGCCAGAAGGCGGTGGTCGCCGCGATCCTGTCGGTGGGCGCGCTGGCCCTGCTCCCGCTGGTGTCGCTGCTCGTCGGGTCGCTCGCCTACGGCGCGGGCGACCTGGTCTCCCCGGTCGGTGAGTCGCTGTCGTTCTGGACGGCCGTCGGACGGGTCCTTCTCGGTGCCCTCTACCTGGCCGTGCACCTGAGCTGGGTCGCCGGCCTGGCGCTGCTGCTCTCGGTGAGCACCGACGCCCCGCTCGGTGCCGTCGGGGGCGCGGTGATGGCGTCGATCCTGTCCCAGATCCTGGAACAGATCACCGCACTGGGCGATCTGCGCGACGTCCTGCCCACCCACTACGCCGGCGCCTGGTCCGCACTGCTGTCCCAGGACGTCGACTGGGGCGACATGACCCGGGGAGCCCTCTCCGCCGTCGTCTACGCGGTCGTCTTCACCACCGCCGCCGCCTGGCGCTTCACCACCAAAGAC
>JAKDNL010000806.1 GCA_030451825.1 Pseudonocardia sp.
CTCGGCCCCGCGGTTTGGTTACCGGGCCGGGGGGTGCGGGGGGGGGCGGGTATCTCGCTGCCCGGGCTGCTATATCGGCGCACGGTCAGTAGAGCTCGGGGGAGGCCCCGCCGATCGGGATGTGCAGCAGTGTCGGGCCCGGCGAGCTCAGCGCGCCCGAGATCGCCTCCGCCAGGTCCGCCGCGTCGTCCACCCGCTGCGCCGCGCAGCCCATGGACCGGGCGAGCGGGACGAAGTCGATGCCGCCGAGCTTCGTGCCGGGCAGCTTCGACCCGCCCGCGGCCTCGCCGAGCAGCCGGACCGCGGCGTACTCGGCGTTGTCCAGGATCAGGAACACCGCGTTCGCGCCCTCCCGGGCCGCGGTCCACAGCGCCTGGATGCCGTACATCGCCGAGCCGTCGCCGATCACACCGACCACGGTCGACGTCGGGCGGGCCAGCGCCGCGCCGACCGTCGCCGCGATCCCGAACCCGAGCGACCCGCTCGCGGTGGTGAGGAACCCGCCGTCGCGGGAGCGGATCGGCAGGTGGTCGTGCAGCGGGCCGCGCAGGCTCGGCGTCTCCTCGACGACGACCGCATCGTCGGGCAGCAGGTGCGACAGCGTCGCGTAGACGAGCGCGGCGCTGAGCCCGGCCGAGGGCTCCGGTGCCGGCGGGCGGAGAAGCCCGGCCGATCCCGGCCCGCCGATCGGCACCGTGGCGCCCGCCTCGTTCAGCGCGCGGATGACGGCGTCGAGGGCCAGCCCGGGCGAGGCCAGGATCCCGCGCCCGTGCGGGGCCCGGGCCAGGACGTCCGGGTCCTCGGAGACGACGTAGGTCGGCGGCAGTGCGGGGACCGGGCCCTCCCGCAGCACGTGGTAGGTGAACGCGGGCGCACCGAGCACGATGACCTGGTCGTACGGGCTCAGCGCGGCGCCCAGGGCACGCCGCTCCGGCGGCAGGAACCCGGCGAAGAGCGGGTGGTTCTCGGGGAACGCGCAGCGCCCGGACATCGGCGCGGCGAACACAGCGGCCCGGCAGCCCTCGGCGAGGGTGACGAGCCAGTCCACCGCGCCGTCGGCGTCGACGTCCCCGCCGGCGACGAAGGCCAGCCGCGGCGGGTCGTTCGTGGCCGGGGCGTTGGAGCCGAGCTTCGTGTAGGTCCACAGCGCCGTCACCAGCTCGTCGACGGCGTCCGGGTGCGGGGCGGTGCCGCGGATCGCGGCCGCCTCCGGCAGCTCGACGTCGTCGGCGGGGCGGTCCCAGTCGTCGACCGGCACGGACAGGTACACCGGCCCGCGCGGGGGCTGCGCCGCGTGCCGGTAGGCCCGGGCCAGCGCGGCCGGGACCTCCTGCGCCCGGGACGGCTCGTGGCTCCAGCGCACGTGCGGGCGCGGGAACGCCGTCGCGTCGGGGGCGCCCAGGAACGGCTCCTCACCCAGCATCGACCGGGCCTGCTGCCCGGCCAGCACGATCACCGGCGCGTAGTTGCGGGACGCGCTGAACACCGACCCCAGCCCGTGCCCGACCCCACCCGCGGAATGCAGGTTCACCAGCGCCGGACGGCGGGTGAGCTGGGCGTAGGCGTCGGCCATCGCGACCACGACGGACTCCTGCAGCCCGAGCACGTAGTGGAAGTCGTCCGGCCAGTCGGACAGGAACGCGACCTCGGTCGTCCCGGGGTTGCCGAACACCGTGGTGAGGCCGAAGCGGCGCATCACCTCACGTGTCGCCTCCAGCACCGATCCGGTCACCGTGCACCCCCTGCGTCTCGTGGCTGATCCACTCGCATCATCCCCCGCCGTCCGGGGCCCGGGCAGCAGCCCCGCCACCGCTCCGGTGAACCCGACGCCCGTCGGGGGAACTTCAGGGTGGTCTCCGGGCGTTCACCGGGTTGAATGTCGTGCTCTACCGGGCAGAGTGGGAACGGACGCGGTCGGATGTACCCGACCTCGACGACGACACCGGGCCGGAAGCGTGAACGCTCCGGCCGGGGAAGGAGCCAGCACATGCCGCAGACCCGAACCCTCGTCCGGCCCCGGAACGGGAAGGTCATCGCCGGGGTCTGCGCCGCGTTGGCCGACCGGGCGGGCTGGAGCCGCAACATGGTCCGCTTCCTGTTCCTGGTCTCCTGTCTGCTCCCGGGCCCGCAGTTCATCATCTACATCGTGCTGTGGCTGGTCATCCCCAAGGAGCGGTACTGACCAGGGCGTAGACGACACGACACCTCGCGCGCGGCGGTAACGACGCCGCGCGCCTGCGAGAGCGGTGGGGCCGGGCCGGCACAGGCGCGTCCCCACTGGCATACTGTCGTCCGTGATGGACCGGACCGGCACCCGCGACCTCGGTCGCCGCTGCCCGCGTTCCGGATTCGCGTGTATGGACTCTCGGCTGTGCTGTCAGCCGGGTCCGTGCCGTCGTCGTCGCTTCTGAGCCCCAGGGCCCAGAATCCCAGGGCCCAGACCCCCTGGGCCCAGACCCCC
>JAKDNL010000807.1 GCA_030451825.1 Pseudonocardia sp.
ACACCTACCTGCCCGGCGACAGCTGGGAGGGCGTCGAGGGCCCCGACCCGGTCCTCGACCCCTGGGCGCGGTGGAAGGCCGAGCACCCCGACGACCTGTTCGTGCTGAACGTCCCGATGGCGGCGCCCAACGAGACCGGGATCTCCGACCAGGAGGCGGCCACGCAGCTGCGGCGGGGCGTTGCCGGGGAGTTCGACCAGCACTACCGGACGCTCGCCTCGCGGCTCGTGGCCAAGGGGCTGCAGGACGCGGTCCTGGTACCCGGCTGGGAGATGAACGGGACGACCTACTCGCACCGGTGCGCGCCGGACCCCGAGGCGTGGAAGGCGTTCTACCGGCGCGTCGTCACCGTCCTCCGGTCCCAGCCCGGGCAGAACTTCCGCTTCGACTTCACCTCGAGCCGGGGGACCGACGACATCTCCTGGCAGAAGTGCTACCCGGGCGACGACGTCGTCGACATCATCGGGATGGACAACTACGACCAGCCACCCGGCGCGAGCTGGGAGGAGTACGTCGGGCAGCCGGACGGGCTGCAGGCCCAGGTCGACTTCGCCGCCGCGCACGGAAAGCCGGTCTCCTACCCGGAATGGGGCCTCTACCGGTACGGCGACAACCCCCAGTTCGTCCGGGACATGCACGGCTGGATGATCTCGCACGACACCGTCTACAGCACGCTCACGGACTACTGCCCGCACGGCGTGTACGAGTGCACGCAGAACCCGGAGTCAGCCCGTGTCGTCCGAGAGCTGTTCGGCAGGCCCGGCTGAGCACACGGCCGGGCCGTGGCGCCGCTGCCGGACCTGCAACGTCACGGCCGCCAGCCGGTCGAGCGTCACGCCGGAGCCGAAGTCGGGACGGGCGCGGGAGGCGGCGGCCGCACCCTCCGCTCCGGCTCGCGCCGGGTCGAGCAGGCGCGCGACGACGGCGTCGGCCAGCGGCACCGGCGCCCCGGCCGGGACGGCGGCACCGACCGGGCCCTCGACCAGCTCGGCGAGGCCGGGCACGGCGCTGACGACGGTCGACCGGCCCACCGCCATCGCCTCGAGCAGCCCCAGGGAGAGCCCCTCCCACCGGGACGGGAACACCACGACATCGGCGGCGGCCAGCCACGGCCGGACGTCGCGGACCGCCCCCGGACGGTGCACCGCGGAGCCAGCCCCGACCGCCGGGTCGCCGCCGCCGACCAGCGCCAGTTCCGCGCGCGGGACCGACGCGCGCACCCGGGGCCACGCCTCGAGCAGCACGTCCTGGCCCTTCTGCCGGGTGATCCGGCCCGGGCAGACCACGAGTGGCACATCGCCCGCGACGCCGAGCGTCGCCCGCGCGGACCGCCGCTCGGCCGCCCCCGCGCGGGCGAAACGCGCCAGGTCCACGCCGTTGCGCACGACGGTCAGCGTCCCCCCGATCCCGGCCGCCTCGGCGTGCGCCCGCTCCCCCTCGCCCACGCAGACGCAGAGATCGGTCCACCGGACGGCCCGGCGTTCCCACCTTCTCGCCATCGCGGCCGTCGGCCCGGTCACCGCCAGCCACGACCAGCCGTGCGGCTGGAACAGCGTCGGCAGGGCACCGCGGACGGCGAGCCGGCCGGCCAGGCCTGCCTTGGCCGAGTGCAGGTGGATGATTTCGGGGCGGACCGCGCGCACGATCCGGCGCAGGCGCAGGCTCTCCGAGACCACCGCGCGGTCCGGTGAGCGCCCGGCCGGCCAGTCCCGGCGGTCGACGCCGCTCCCGGCCAGCAGGGCCTCGAGCTCCCCGCCGGACGGCGCGGCCACGCTCACCCGCCAGCCCCGGCGCGCCTGGTCCCGGGCCGCCGCGGCGAGGTAGCCGGCGACGCCGCCCGCGGTCGGTTGGGCGACGTGCAGGATGCGCGGCGGCCCGGCCGGGCCCATCAGCGCCTGCCGGCGCGGCCGAGCAGCCGCACGGCCGCCGCACGCGACTCGCCCAGGACCAGCCGGGGGTTGCGCGCCGAGCGGCGGACCCGCTCCGCGGCCGACCGCAGCGCGGGCGCGTGCGTGCGCACCCGCGCGATCGCCCAGGAGCGGGCCCGGACGGACCGGGCGTAGCCGGCACCGGCAACGCTCCCGGGCCGCACGAGCACGAGGCGGTCGTTGCGGGTGGTCTCCGGCCGCCAGCCCGTCTTGTAGTCCTCCCGGCCGCGCAGCATGCTGAACGTGGGGACGGCGCGTTCGACCGCGACCTCCATCGCCGTGCGCATCATCAGTGTTGTCACATTGAACCGTCCGAACAGGGCGGGGTCGGCGCCGTAGAGGTAGCCGCCGACGGACTCGGGCCCGATCACCAGCAGGCTGCTCGCGACCAGGTCACCATCGAGTGTGTACTCGCACAGTGCGGCTTGCCCATTGTGGACCATCCCTTCGGTCGCGCCGGCGAGGTGGCGGAGGAACCTCGCCCTGCCGTGCTCCGGCGTCATCGCACCACGGTCGCGCCACT
>JAKDNL010000808.1 GCA_030451825.1 Pseudonocardia sp.
CGCCCGTCCTGCACCGACGCATACGGTAAAGACGTGCATGTCTCCTTCGTCTGTACCACGAACTAAGCTAGCATCCCTGGCGTGTCCCGCCAAGCAGCCATCTGCTGCCGCATCTCCCAGGACCGCGTCGGCGCGGGTCTCGGTGTCGAACGCCAGGAAGCCGACTGCCGCGCGCTCGCCGAGCGCCTGGGCTGGGACGTGGTCGACGTATACCGCGACAACGACGTCAGCGCCTACAGCGGCAAGGCGCGGCCCGGGTATGTGCAACTGCTCCGCGACGTCGAGGGCGGGCAGTGCGACGCCGTGATCGCGTGGCACACCGACCGGCTACACCGCTCCCCCGTCGAGCTGGAAACCTTCATCGCGACGTGCGACCCGCGCGCGGTACCGACGCACACCGTGCGGGCCGGGGTGCTGGACCTGTCCACGGCGTCGGGGCGGATGACGGCTCGGATCACCGGCGCCGTCGCACGGCACGAGAGCGAGCAGAAGGGCGAGCGGGTGAGGCGAGCCAAGCAGCAGGCCCAGGCCGACGGGAAGTGGCTCGGCGGCCGTCGGCCGTTCGGATTCGAGGCCGACGCGCACACCCACCGGGCCCGCGAGGCCGAGGCGATCCGGTCGGCCACCCGCGAGCTGCTCGCCGGTCACTCCCTGCGCTCGATCATGCGCCGGTGGAACGAGGCAGGACTGAGGACCGCGGCCGGCGGGGTGTGGAACACGTCGAACCTGCGACAGATGTTGCTCCGGCCCCGCAACGCCGGCCTCGTGTCGCAAGGGCACGCCGGGTCCCAGCCGCGCATCATCGGGCCGGGCACGTGGGCGCCGATCGTTGAGCACGAGACATGGGACGCCCTGGTCGGTCTGCTCTCGGACCCGTCGCGGCTCACCCGGACCCGCAAGGGCGGGATCTCGCTTCGTCTGGCCGGCTCGTTCCTGTACCGCTGCCACTGCGGTGGGCTCGTGCGCTCCGGCGGCCAGCGCGCGGACGGCGGGGACCGCTACGCCTGCGAGCACAACCACATGACCCGGCTCGCCGCGCCGGTGGACGCCATCGTGTTCGGCGTCATCGAGGGCTTGCTTGTCCGGGACAACGTGGCGCTCGTCGCCCCGGTCGAGGACCTGTCCCCGCTGCGCGAGCGCCTGGCCGTGCTGCGTGCCCGGGGGGAGGAGATCGCGGGCATGTTCGGCGATCCGGCGGCCGGGATGAGCGCCGCGCAGTTCCGGACGGCCAACGAGCGACTGAACCGCGAGACGCGCGAGCTCGAGGCCGAGATCGGGCGACGGTCGTCCGGCTCCGTGCTGGCCGGCGTAGCCGACGCCGAGGACCCGGCCGCAGCGTTCCGGAACGCCGAGGTGGACCGGAAACGGGCGATCATCGGGGAGCTGGCCGAGGTGACGTTGCTCCGCAGCCGCCCGGGCCGGCTGGCCGGTGGCCGGTACTTCGATCCGGAGTCCGTCCAGGTGGAGCCACGGAAGTAGCCACCTGACCGAGCCGGCGAGACCTGACCGACGAGTCAGGTCGCCGATCAGGCGCTGACCAGCACGAACGGCCCGACCTGACCGAGCGCGCTCTGCTCGGTCAGGTCCGGGTCAGGTGCTCGGTTAGGCGCTGACCTGCGGGAACGCCCGATTTCTGACCGAGTGGAGCGCGCAGTGACGGCGGTGCCACGTTTCCGCAGGTCGACCCCACCCGGCACGACCGACGGGGCGCGCTCGGTCAGGTAGGTGAGCGCGGGCGCCGGCCGCCCGGCCGAGGCCCCACCAGCGGGAACGCCGAGGCGCCGCTGCCTCCCGATCTCACCTACCGACGGGCGTCCGCGCAGCTCAGCGGGTAGGCCGGCCGGTAGGTGGTCGCCTACCCGTGCCGGCCGTCACCTACCCGCGCGCAGTGCCCGGCAGGACCGAGGCGGCGAGGGTGATCGCGTCCAGCTGGGCGGCGCCGACGCGATGGTCGGCGACGACGAACACCGCGCCGGCCGACGTCTCGACCACGATCGCGTCGGGGGTCGGCAGGTCGGCCATGATCACGTGCGGGTGACGGGTGCTCACTCTTGGTCAACGAGCCGGCCGGGGTGTAGCGACGGTGTCGCGGGAGGGTCGCACCCGCGATTCGGCCGGTTCTGGGCCGAGCACGACGGGGGCCTGCTTACCGCTACACCGCAGGTCAGCGTCACTTTCCAGTGCTAGCACGAGTGCTACATGTAGCGGGGGCCAGTGCTTCACGCGTGCTCGGTGCTTCACCGCCTGCTTCAACTTCAAGCAGGTGCGCTCACGCGCCACCGCCCCGGCGCCACCGCGCGGCGGCAGCTTCCCGCGCCTGGGTGGACGTCGTCGCCGAGCCGGTCCCCGATCCCGGCCCGCCGCGCGCCCGGCCGCCGTCGGTGTCCGGTAGGCGCAGCTGGTTGAGCAGCCGAGCCAACAGCGCCCGGTGCGCGCGC
>JAKDNL010000809.1 GCA_030451825.1 Pseudonocardia sp.
CCTCGCCACCCCCCTCGCGGGCGGCGGCGTGCTCGGCATGCACACCGCCGCCCTGTGCTTCGACGACTGGACCCGCTGGGCGGACCACCCTCGGCTGCGCCTGGGAGTGGAGCCACTCGCAGCACCCGCCGTCGACCTCGGGGTCTGGCGCGAGCGGCTCGGCGACGCGCACCCGGCACGTCGACGCGCGGTGCGCGGCCCGAGCGGCGATCGCCTCACCGTGCGGACCCGGCCCGAGCGCGCGAACGGCGAGCCGGATCGCGGCCGGGTGCCGGAGCGCTCGGTAGCTGCGCGGAAGGCCCACTCCCTGGCGGGGCCGCGGTGAAGACGAGTGCCGCCGCCCCGCCGGTGAGCGGGGGCAGGTCGGCAACGCAGCGGGTCCGCCTTGCCGGGTTCATATTCTGGTCTCGGGGTCGGCAATGAACTGGGCGGTGACCATGGCATTCCGCGCAGGTAGTCCAAAGGATCATCGACGGACACCGGTATTGGATCCGACCCTATCCTGATGGCGCGTTTCCGCCGGTTCATGACTGGACAGGCGATGACCCCGAGGATCATACTGCGCAATGCAGGTGGGAAAACCCCCATCTCGACCTCTGCCGCGACCGTTGGCGGCTTCGCTTCGCCACTGCCGGCGACCAGTAGGAGCGCGCAATGTGACGCGTTTGTTGTGGACGAGTAGCGACTCCGTTCTGCGAGGCGACAGGCCGTCGTGGCGACCCGGTGCTGGTCAGAGCGTCCCGCTGGACACGGGTGCCCTGGACACGGACGGCGGTGACGCCACGCGACTGTCCGGGGCGTCCCCATTGCGGCATTTGCCCGGGCGTCGCGGCGATGCCTATCCGCAGACCCTCGCTTCTTCGCGCGTTCCGGGAATTGGCCGAAGGATCTCTGAGATGGAACTGAGAACCCATGGCCTGGTGGGCCACTTCGAAGGGGACGAATCGGACCGTTTCCTTCACCGCGCACAGGAGCGCTCCCCGCCGGGCGAGAACGGCCGTACGAGCCGCCCCCGTGTCCACGGGTTCGCCGCGCCGGCCCGCACCATTCCGCACCATTCCCGCACCACAGCCCGGGCCGGGGCCTCCCGAACCCGGCGACCGGACTCGTCAAGGAGGACGACACGATGACCGAAGCAGACAGCAGAAGTGCCCGCGTCGAAGATCACGAGGAGCTCCAGCGCGACGCGCAGGCCCCGGAAGGCTCTCGACGACTCGAGGTGCTCTTCGGTGGCGGAGGCGACCCGCTGGTCTTCGGGCTGCCGGTGTTCGTCTCCGGCTCGCTCGTGCTGGGGTTCGCGCTGATCGGGATGGTGCACGTGCCGGACTCGCTGGGGGCGGTCCTGCCCGAGACGACGTTCGCGACCGGTCTCGGTGAGTTCGTGACCGCACTGTGGGCGATCGGGCTCGGCCAGACGATGGTGGCCGCGATCTTCGGACTGTTCGCGGCATTCTGGTTCAGCCTGTTCGCGTTGCTGATGGGGACCGTCATTCACGCGAGCTGGTTCAATGTCCTGCCGGCCGATGCCACCGCGACCCTGCAGATGTTCTTCATCGCCTGGCTGATCGTCTTCGTCTTCCTCACGCTGGGCATCCTGCGGCTGCCGCTCAGCTACATCCTCGTCATGGTGTTCGTCGACATCGCCGTGTTGTTCGTGCTGCTCGCGGTCTCGTCCGGCGTCCAGCTCTTCTTCGTCATCGGCGGTATCGCGGTGCTGGCCTTCTGCGCGGTGGGGCTCTACGCCTTCCTCAACACCGCGTGGGTCTCAACCGGTGCCAAGCGGGCCTGGCCACCGCTGGGACCACCGATCCTGAAGTAGGCGACCCCGGGGCCCGGCGGGGGCCCGGCATGGGACTTTTTCGGCAACGGCGGGCGTTAGACACGGGTACAGCCCGCAGGCTGTAACCGGTGGGTTGCGACGCACGCGTGGGGCGCGCGCCACCCACACGGAGGTGGAAGGCCATGGCCGCCCGACCCGACCGGCATGAACCGGTCCTGATCACCAACGCCGAGCTCTCGCCTGCGCAGGAGCAGGCCATCCGCAAGCGCCGATACGCGCTGCTGATGGGGTTGCGGATCCCGATCCTGATCGCCGCGGCGGCGCTGTCGTCGATCCCGTGGCTGGCCGTGACGCTGGTGGTGGCCTCGATCCCGCTGCCCTGGATCGCCGTGCTGCTCGCCAACGACCGGCTACTGCGCCCGCCCCAGAACGCCCACCGCTATCACCGGAGCCGCGGCGAACTCGAGCAGCACCCACCTCGGTCGGAGGCGGGGCCCGCACGCGCGCCCGACGCGGCCGACCCGAGCACGCCGCCTCGATGACGGCGCCCGGGGAGCGCGCCCCCACAGGGTCCAACCCGGTGCTCGATGACAGCCGGGCCGTCCTGATCATCCTGACCGGGCTGCCCGTGTCGGTCTGGCCGACCGGGTGGCAGG
>JAKDNL010000176.1 GCA_030451825.1 Pseudonocardia sp.
CAGCCCGCGGTGATCAGGGCCTCGGCCATGACCGCGGCGGTGAGCGTGTTCAGTCGGGGTCTGTCGTCGCCGGTGGCCCGCCGGGTCACCCCGGCGACATGGGCCAGTGCCTCGGGCAGATACTCCGGCGCCGGACCCGGGTCCTCGGTGTCAGCGGCGGCAGTCTGGCCGCGCGCGATTGCGATGACCTGGGCGGGCTCGGTGAACGCTGCCGTGAGGATCTCGAACGGGTCGGCGCGCAGCCGCGTCGCGTGCTGGGCCAGGCGCTCCATCGCCCCGGCGCCGCATCGGTGGTCCAGCTCGGTCATCAGCTCGGCGGCGGTGTGGGGCGGTCCGGTCCCGACCAGGGCAAGGTGCTGGACCAGCTGCGGGCCGGTGAGGTGTTGAACAGACATGGCGTCTCCGTCTCGTCGTACTCGATGGGTGAGGCCTCGTGCCCGGATGTCGCGCCCGGGAGTTCGTGGCGGTCGCCGCGGCCGGTGGCTCGGTGACTACCCGAGGGTCAGACGTCGGTGAGCAGCTCTCGGACCGTGTCCGGGCTCGGGTAGTTCTGGACCAGGCGGGCAACGAGTTGAGGCAGCACGCCGGTCGGGGCGGTGGAGGTGGCGCGCTCGGCGGCCAGGTCGGCCAGCAGCCCGTTGCCCTGCAGCAGCGCGGCCAGGGCCAGGAACGCGGCGGGCCCGGCCACATACGCCACCGGGGTGGCGCGCACCAGCGCCTCGAGCACCAGCCGAAGCTCCCCGGTGCGCGACAGGAGGACCTCGGTGCTGCGTCGCTGGTCGCGCAGGCACCGCACCAGTCCGGCGACGGCGGTATCGGTGAGCGCGCCGCGGGCGAGGAACTCCTCCATCGCCCGCTCGAGGTCCAGCGCCGGCCCGGTCGGACCGGGTGCGACCAGCAGCCGCGCCCGCCGGGCCAGGGTCTCGGTGTCGTCGGGCCGCAGGGCCTCCGCGACGGCGTCCCGGTCGGGGAGCGTGTTGCTCCCGTTCCAGACTGCCTGCGCCTGCAGGTGGGTGTTCGGCTCAGGCAGCCGACCGAACTCGCCGCACCCGCAGCAGCAGGTCCACTCCGACCCGGGCCGTGTGCCGGTGACATAGAGACTCGACATCACCTGCATCCCCGCGGCGGTGACGACCCGGGCGAGATCGGCGAGGGCGTCGCTGCGCGGCCGGGCGCTGATCACGATCAGCGCGGCGGTGTGCCGGTGGTCCTGGGGGATCACGTCGAGCATCTCGGTGGCCACCGGTTCGAAGGCCCCGACCGGGGTCAGGTCGGCGCGCAGGATCGGGCCGATCCTGTTGTCCGCGTCGAACGCGGCCAGGATCACCGACTCTGCCGGGTGAAAGCCGATCAGCAGCGGCACGGCCGCGGCCAGTTCGTCGGGGCGGTTCAGGCGGACGTCGGGCGTGTTCATGGTGCTCCCCTGGGGTCGAGCCGGTCGGTTGACGCGGCCTGCCCCGAGCGGGCTCGGGCGCGGTCCCGCTAGGGAGCGGCGGGGGTTCGGCCTCGTCCGTGGCGGGTCGGGAACGCCGCAGGCGTCCGAGCGCAGCGAGGCTCGTCCCACCCGGCCGGATCCGGGGCCGGTTCATCGCCGCCTTGCCCCGCCCGGGTCTGCTCGCCTCCGGGCGTCACCCGATTCCGGCCGGACCCGGGGCCCGGCGCGCTGACCCGCCCACGCCGAAGGGGCCCGCACCACCCCAGCGGGGGTGCGGGCTCCCTTCCACTGCAACCGATTCGGGCTTACCTGCCGCGATGCCGCATCGGCGTTGACCCGCGGCGCAGCGCCGCGTTCACGGTCGATCGTCCGGGGTGGCCTGCGCGGCGGCGGCCTCGATCTCGGCCTTGGATCTCCGGTCGGTCACCCGGTCGTAGGGCACCCTGTACGTGGTGTCCAGGCCGATCGGGTGCGGTACCGACAGGGACTTGGCGTTGACCGTGAGAACCGGGGCCCACCCGTGGTGGAACTTCACCCAGTCGCCCTTGGTGAAGTCCGCGCGGGTCCAGAGCTTGTACTCGCCGGAGGCCTGCAGCGCGTCGAGGTGCTCGCCCCAGTAGCGCAGCTTGTCCGCGATGTCGTCGAGCAGCGCCTGCAGGCGCTCTCGGCGCTGCCCGGAAGCCGGCTCTTCCTCGTGGGAGTAGGCCCCGCGGCCGCGGGTGCCGCCGTTGAGCTTGCGCTCGAGGTCGCGCTGCTCGGCCCCGAGCGTGTCGATCCGCCGCATCGTTGCCGGGCCGGAGAGCCGCTCCCGATGCCCGGCCGCGGCTTCCGTGGCCTGCCGGGTCGCTTCCCGGCTCTGTTGCCCGAGCTGGACCGCCTTCTCGGTGTTCGCGTGGATGCGGTCCCGGTCGCGCTCGGCTCGCCTCTGCGAGTGGTGCCCGAGCAGGATCGGTTGCCCGAGCGGGATGCCCGCCGAGATGCGGTCCGCGACCGCCCCGGCGGCCTCGCTCGCCTCAGCGCGGCGCTGGGCGCGATCGTCCAGCCGCTCCACGCGGGCCTCGGTCCGGTCGGTCCGCTCGGCTTCCTGTTCGGCCGCCGTGCGGCGCTCGGTGCCGGACTCGACGGTGACGGTGTGACCGGCCGAGCGCAGCGCGACCGCGGTCTGCTCGATCTCCCAGCTCTTGGGGAAGACCTGGTCGCGGGTGCGCGGGATGTAGAACGCGCCGCCCTCGCCGATGTTGCGCGACCACCGCCAGTTCGCCCCGACGCCGCGCAGGATGTGATTGACCCCGTCGCCCCGGCGGGACCCGGTGAGCAGGGTGCCGCTGGCAGGGGTGTGGGAGATCAACAGGGTCGCGCCGGAGTCCGTGCTCGCCCGGCCGGCGTGCTCGGCGTTCACAGTTCCAGCCCCAGGCCGGCGACCGGGAACTCGGGGTACTGGTCGGGGCAGGAACGCGCCGCCCGCGTCGGGGGCGAATCGCTCGGGAACCGGCCACGACGCGACACGCGGTGTCGTGGCCGCGAGCCGGGGTTCGTCACGACGGTTCGTTGGGTCCAGGATCGGATCGTGCTCTGTCACGGTGTGGCCTCTCGGTGGGCGGTGCAGGAACGAGGCCTGTTCAGCGCGGCCGCGGGCGGGTCCCGCAGGGACGGCGGGGGTTCCGGCTCCTCCGTGGCGGGCGGGATCGCCGTCAGGCGACCGAGCGCAGCGAGGCTCGTCCCACCCGGCCGGACCGGGGCCCGGGTTCATCGCCGCCTGCCTGCCCGGGGCCGCGCTAGGCCGCGCCGTTCCTGCCCCCGTCCCACCGGGGTGGACGTCGCCGGGTAGCCCAGCCGCTGCCGGGGGTGCCGCGGTGGGTCAGGGCGCCCCACATCGCTCTCGTGGCACCACCACACTGCCCCGCTCAGAGTCGAACGTATGTGCGACTGTCCTGTTATTCTCGCTCGGCGCCGCGGCCCGGTCCGGGGATGCGTCTCCGGGCGTCACCGGGGCCGCGGCGTCCAAGACACCCGGCGTAGGAGGAGGAGTCCGGCCATGGGCGAGAGGCGGCGCTACGGCAGTGGTGATGGCGCGGTCGACCGCGAGACCGAGGCCGAGGCCCGCGCGTTGCGCACGATCGCCGGGCTCGTGCAGTCGGGCACCACGCTGATCACCGATCGCGAGGTCGCGATCCGCGCCGGCGAGGTCCTGCGCGCCGCGGCGACCGAGCTCTACGCGGGACGCGCTGTTCCGCTTCCCGTCCGTCGGGCTGTCCGCCAGCTGGCCGATGCGATCCGCATCGCGCTCGATCCCCGCACCGCCGGGCCGGAGGTTGACCGCGGTCCTGAGCCGGGCGGGCGGTAGCGATGCGAGCACACGAGGAACGGGCCGCCGACCAGCTGCGCCGCGATCGGGACCGGCTCACACAGCTCGGGGTGGAGCTTCGTCACGCTGCCGTGCAGGGGAGCTATGCAGGCTGGAGGGGGCAGGACGTCGGATTCTGTCTGGCCGCGCTGGTCGACAGCGTGATGAGGTCACTGGATCAGATGCCCACGCCGGTTCGGCGCGACGCGCTGGCCGCGGCTGCGGCGGTGCTCGACGGCCCGGACGGCCCGGACGGCCCCCGCGCACGACCCGGTGGTGCGCTGACCAACGGGCCCGGGCACTGACCCGGTCAGCTCGCCCCCACGTTGAGCCTGGTACCCGGTGGGGCAGGCTGGTTCAGGTCGGTCACGACTTCGCCGTCGAGGAGCAGGACCTTGTTCGTCACGTGTTCGTCGATCCGAGCTTCGCTCAGTCCGGCTGCGCGGACGCGTTCTCCGACCGTCGGCACCTGCTCGCGGGTGCCGTCTGCTTCCGTGCTCACGGTTGATGAATCTAGTTCGGGGCATCGACAGTCATGCCCGGGCAGAGCACTCGGATGGTTGCGGTGTCGCCCACATCGAGTCTCGTTGGAGACGAGCCGGTAGCGCGCGGATCGGGGGCGCCTCGCCCTACTGAGCCACCGCGAGAGCGGTCAGTCGTCGGCGGGGTCGTAGCCGTGGTCCTGTTCGGGGCCGTCGAGTTCGGTCGAGCGATGCTGATCGGGTGCCCGGCGCGCGGACTCGATCCCGACCTGGTCCTGGTAGGAGCGCGCGTCGAACGCCATGCGCTCCCGGTGGTCGTCGACCGCGCGGCCGATCGCCGCAGCCAGCTCCTCTCGCCTGGCGGGTGTAGCAGCCGGCTACGGCTGCCCCGCGACGTCTGAGCGAGACAGAGGGGAGGTCACCGGATCCAGGGCCCGACCCGCACGGTGGGCACCTCCCCGGCCCAGTCGACGCGGGCGTGGTGGGTGTCGGCGTGGGCGCGCCACCCGTGCATGCTCGAGTCGAAGAAGCCAGCCACGACCGCCGCGCGGATCGCGGCGGGCCGGCCGCGGGTGTCGCGCTCGCACACCTCGAGCACCGCGAGCCCGTCGAGGAGCACGTGGCCGCGGCGGGCGATGGCGGTCAGGTAGTCGCGGCCCACGTACAGCACCGGATACGGCGGGTAGCCCTGCTCGACCTTGTAGCTGAACACGACCCTCGCCTGCTCGTCGCCGCGGCGGATCTCCACCTCGGCCGCCGCGACCTCGGGCACCGTACGGGGATCGTGGCCGGGGTGTATCGGCCCGCATCGGCGGCCCGGGGTCAGGTTCCGCGGCCGGTAGGCGGCGCCGTGGCCGAGCTGGGCGGAGGGGTGTGCGGCCCGGTCGAACGCGGCCCGGTCGAACGCGGCCCGGTCGAACGCGGCCCGGTCGAACGCGGCGCGCACCTGCGCAGTGAACGCCGTACTGAGCACGGCCCGGGCCTCGGCGATACGCACAGCCACACCCCGGGCTCAGGTCGAGGGCACCGGCATCAGCGGCGCTCGAGGTGTGGTGTCGTGGACCTCGATGAGGGTCTCCAGCTCGGCCAGGTCAGCGCGCACTGCCCCCAGCACGCCGTCGGCGATCTCGTCCTGGCCGTGCTCGTGCCCGCACGGGCAGACGGACCAGCGCCGGGCCCGCAACGCCGCGGCGAACCCGACGAGGGCCTGCCCAGTCTGGACAGCGACGGCGCCGTCGACCCACACCTGCACCGCGCCGGGTCCGGCGCCGTGCAGCGCCAGTCCGAGACCGCTGGTGGCCTGACTGGCCGCGGCCGCGTCGAAATCGGGCGAGGGCGTGGACACCGGCCAGGCCTGCCCCGCCGGACCGGTCTGCGCGGCCGCGGCATCCCGGCACCCGACCTCGGGCTGGGCCAGCGTCGTGTGCGGACCGGAATTGCGCGCGGCGAACAGCTGGGCTTGGCCCAGGGCCGCGACCAGCCGCGCCAGCAGCCCGACCGGCATCCACAGGGCGGGTGCGGCGTCGAGGTCGCGGACCTGCTGGCGGTGATCGGCCCAAGCCCGGTGGGCCATGTCCCGGCCCCAGTCCTCGGTGAAATAGCTCCGCAGCGCGGTCGCTTCGGTGACCCCCATGTGCGCAGCCACCGAGGTGATCCGGTCGGCGAGGAAACCCTCGACCGTCTCGGCCGGCATGGCTCCACCGAGCTCGGCCAGGGCCGACTCGAAGTCCTCGACCAGCCGCCGGAACTTGCCCGTACGCCCTCGCGCCACCGCCTACCCCCTCGCGTGTAGCGCCATGGTGCCACCCCCGAGGGGGCCGCCCGCGGTGGGCGCGCCGCCCGTCGCCGGTCTGGTTCGCGGGGTCGGCGTGTTAACGGGGCACACCGGGCGGCGATATACGGGCGCACCCACCACCACGGAAGGGCTCCTGCTGTGCGCACGCTCGCGGTGTCGTCCACGGTCGCCGCTACGGCGCTGCTGCTCGCCGGCTGCGCGGCAACCGCGCAGACCGCGGCGCCGGCGCCGGCCGCCGCGCCGGCGCCGATCGCCGCACCCGTACCCGGACCGGCACCAGCCGCGATCCCGGCCGACTCGCGGGCCCCGATCGTCGACCCGGTAGCCGGTGTCAACCCGGTCACCACGACGGTCACCCGAGTGATCGACGGGGACACTGTCGAGGTCACCGGCGGGCAGAGGGTGCGGGTGCTGGGCATCGATTCGTGCGAGATCGGCAGCGACGCGGGTGACGAGGCGACCGGTTCCGCCGCCGCCGTCCTGTCCGGGGCGACCGTGGTTCTGACCCAGGAGCCCGGTGTGGACCTGGACCGCTACCAGCGGGCCCTGCGCTACGTCACCATGTACTCCGGTGATTTCGGCGAGTACATGGTCGTGTTCGACCACACCGGTGTCTACCAGGGCGATAACGACGCCGCGGCGGCCTACGTGGCGGAGCTGCGGTCCCTGGACACGAACGGGCGCACCTGCGACGACGCGGCGCCGGTCGCGCCCGCCCCCGTCGGGGACGATGACGACCAGGACCTCCGACCGGCGGCGGCGCCCGACACCGAAGACGACTCGTCCGAGAACTCGTCCCGGCCGCGCAGCGGCGGCAGCGGGCACGCGTGCCTGCCCGGGGAACGCGACGGCGACGGTGACGGCTACTGCGGCGAGGGCTGACCCCACCGCGCACCCGCCGCGACAGCGATGCCTGCCCGGGCCCAGCCTTCTCACCGCCGGCCATGGCATGAGCCACCACGGCCCTGGCCTGCGCGGCGACCGACCCGCACACCTCGGGTTGGTCAGTCGCGGCCGAAGCACCGGTCCGCGCCGGTGACGGGCTGCGTGAACACGGCCTGCCTCACCGCGTGGGTGGGCGGCTGGCACGGTCTCCGAGGCTCTCGGTCCAGGGCGGCGCGCAGGGCGCCGTCGGCGTAGCCGATCGCGCAGCGACCCTTGATCGTGAGTGAGTGCAAAGCTCAGGGCCGGCAGCACCACCCCGCCGCCCCGCGGATCGACCTGCAGTTCCTGGCCGCGCGGCCCTGAGCGCCTACGTTCCTCACACCCGCCCACAGGACCGAACGGGTGCTCGATGTGACGGGTTAGCAGCCGCGCCCCGCGCTGGCCTCTCGCCCCGCCTGGTTCCTTCTGGGCACGGCAGTGGCCAATGGCCGAACAGCCACTGGCAGGGGTTGGGGTTGTCTACGATCGTTGTCGGTGAACGGGGGACACATGCGTGACGGGCATCGCCTGCGCTGGCTGCAGATCATCTGCGCCGCTCTGGCGGTCGGGCTTCTGGCGGGATGCGCGGGGACCGATCCGGGCCCGCCGAACGTGCCTGGCGCCACCGCGGCGGCGCCTCGCCGCGCCTTCGATCCGCCTGCGGACTTCGGGGCGACCGCGGCGTTCATGAGCGGCGACGGGCAGGTCCCGGTCGTGCGCGCGCTCGACGGGCTCTCCGGTTGGGCGCTGTCCTCGACCGGGCTGGCGCGGGTGGACCTCGCGGCGGACACGGTCGCGCCCGCGGTGTTCCCCGATCACCCCTTCATCGGCAGCCGGTCCCGGCCCTCCGCCTCCGAGCCGGCGCTCGGAGACCCGGTGGTCGCCGACACCCCCGTCGGCCGGCTGGCCCTGGCGGCGTTCCCGGTCGAGATACCCGGGCAGGGCACCACCGCGGCCCGGCGGGCGCTCGAACTCGTCGCCGCCGACTCGGGCACCGCGCGGAAGGCGTTCACCGTGACGGTGCCCCTCGACGAGTCCTGGCTGCAGCCCGCCGCCATCACGTCGTTGTCGGTGCGGGTGGTCGGGGTGACCGGCCCGATCGTGGTCGTCACCGCGGCCACCACCGCCGGCGCGGTCACCGCCGGTATCGACCTGATGAGTCGCCGGATCGCTTGGTCCGCACCCGATGTCGCGGGCCAGCTGATCGCCGGCGACACCGTGATCACACGCTACGAGGACCCGCTCGGGGGATCCGCCCCGGAACTGCGCGGACTCGCCGCCCGTGACGGTACGCAGCGTTGGGCCGGTGTCGAGGGCTCCGGCGTCGGCTCGATGGGCCCGTACCGCGTCCTGGTCGAGCAACGCAGTCTGTTCAACCTGCGCGGCGGCACCCTGGTCCTCGACCCCGCGACCGGGCGCCCCGTCCGAACTCCACTCGGGCGCCGCCAGAGCGGGTGGCGCTGCACCTACGACCAGCGCGCGATCACCGTGTGCCAGCTCGACAACCTCGGCAAGCCCTACGCGGTGGTCGGTCTCGACGACTCCGGCACCGAGCTGTGGCGCATCCTCGCCCGGCCCAACGCAGCCCGGGTCCCGCCGGACGTGACCACCGTCTGGCACGGCGCCGTCTATGGCTACACCGACGCCGGCCCGGTCGTGCTCGACGCCCGCACCGGCGCCGACCGCACCCCGAACGCCACAGCCGCGCCGCTGCTGGTCAACGCCTACTTCGGCATCGCGCCCGCCCCGGGCCCGACACCAGAGTCGACACCCGACTACTCCTCGCCCACCGAACTCATCGCGGTGCCCACCTCGGCCTAGCCAGGTGGGGTCAGGTCGTCATGACCCGGTAGGCGCCGGCGCCGATCAGTCCCGGGTCGGCCTACGGTGAGCATCGCGTCCACCGTCCAGCGGGCCTTCGGGGAGGCCGAGATCAACCGTGCGAACCCTCTGGTGGTGACCTGCCCGTGACCGCGAGCACCGGCAAGAGCGCACCGTTGGGGATCCCCACGCTGGTGGGTGAGGCTCGCACGGCGCGCACCGCGACCGCGACGGTGCTGGTGATGCCGGTCGAGGTCTACACCACCGGCGTGCTGGTCCGGGTCCGAGCGCAGCTCTCCGAGCTGCCCGACGAGCTCGCCGACAACCCGGGCCACGCGCTGGTCGCGATGCCCGGACACGAACGTGGTGCGCTGACCGTGTCGAGCACCGCCACCACCACGGCCGGCGCCCGCAGCGTGTCCTCGGCCAGCGCCCGCAGCGACGGCCCCTGCGGCTGGGACGTCGAGTTCTGGCTACCCCCCGAGTGGTGTTCGACGAGGCACCACTGCGCGTGCAATGGCCCGTGGTCGGTCTCGACGCGGAACTCCCCGACCTGACCCCGGAACGGCTGTCGAGGGCAGCCGACACCGCCCGGCCGGTGACCTGACGCCGACGGCGGCGGGATCATCCCTAGTATCTCGGGCTATGCCGTTCCCACCTGGGTATCACCCGACTCTGCACGGTGCGCCCTTGGCCAGGGCGATCGCCGATGCCCGTTGGGTCGTGGCCAACGCCGAGGCCACCCTGCACGCCACCCACACCCGGATCGTCGATGGCGTGGTCGGTGGCCTTGCGTATGAGGTACTCGAGCACGCGGCCGACGACGCGGTGGAGGCCCGTGGCGCCCTCGCCGACGGCGCCGAGATCATCGAGCAGGTCGCGGTCAGTACCTACGATCCGGTCGCCGACGGGCACCCCGGCGCGGTCGCCGACCGGGACCGCGCCGACCTCGAACACGGCCGCGAACAGGCCTGGACTGCCCACCTGACCGCCAGCGCGATCATCGACCGCCTCGACGCCGACGACCACGACCGGCACAACCAGTTCCTGCTCGACCACGGCTGAGAACGTCAACTCGTGCCCGCCGATACGTCTCGCCCCCTCGACGATGGGTCGGTCCGAATCGAGGACGAGGTTGACCGCCTGATCCGCTGTACTCCGGGGTGAAGTGTCGGCGCGCGACTGCCTCCGCCGCCTATCACAGGCGTTCTACGGTCGAGCGTCTACAAGTTCGGAAACGGCTGAAAGAGCGGCCCCGATGGAACTGGTCGCGGGGAACACCGGTGTCCTCGATTCCAGGCGGCAGCGATCGTCTGTCAGCTCGGGGGAGTCGTCGGCGCTAGTAGGGCAAGGACCGCTTGGTCGATCTCGGGCCCGACTCCGTCCGCGACCAGTACCTCCCGGATGCGGCGGCGCTGGACCTGGAACGAGCCAGAGGGAAGCTCGACCCCGCCCGCGACTGCCTCGGCCCGAGCGGCGAGATCGGCGATCCGCTGATGCTGGTCGTTCTCCTCGTCGTAGAGCGGAAACGGCACCTGGAAGACGTACTTGTCGAAGTGTCGAGGGTTGTGCTCGCCGCGAGCCTGCAACGGTCGGACCAGCTCGAGCAGGGCAGGGCTGTTGAGGATCGCGGTGAGGAAGCGGGCTTCATCGATCGTGGATGCAGTTGCCCAGTACAGGACGTGGCTGGTCACAGCAGTCTCGCTGGAGACGCGTGCGGCGGCCAGGTACATGCCACTGGCGCTGTAGACGACCCGGTGCTGCGCTGCCGGGAACTGCGCTTGGAGCTTCCGGCGGTAGTCGAGCTGGTCGAGCAGGGAGAGTTTGTCGTTGGTGCGGTGTGACTCCCAGACGCGCTCGGCGCTCCGCCACCAGTCGGCGAAGCCGGGGTAGAGGTCGATGTTGTCGTCGCCGCCCTGCAGGAGCCGCTTACCGTCCCAGGGGATCACGCCGAGGTGAGGCTCCTTCGCACGGAACGGCAGGATCGTGTCGCCGGCGAGGATCGGGCGGATGAACTGCTTCTCGACCGAGCCGGACATGCCGGGGAGCTCCTTCCACGGCTGCTTCTCGTTGCTGCTGCGGTGCGAGGTGACCATCCGGCGGCCGGCCCCGGCACCGAACGGACCGGCCTGCGCGGGCTCGACCAGGACGAGGACCCGGGGAACGAGGGTGGCGCCTTGGGTGAAGCGCGACGCGTAGGGCGATCGCTGCCCGGTAGCCGTGGCCGTGGCCGCGGCCCGGGTCAGCGCGGGACGGGCGACGCTCAGGGCGGCGTTGCGGCGGGGGACGCGTCCGGACCAGTTCTCGATACCGGGCGCGCTGGTGCCGGACTCACTGGTGCGGGTGCCGAGGATGACGCTGGCCGGCACGGGGAAGAACGAGGGCTTGACCGCGTGCAGGTCCCACGCGGTGTCCAGGGCGGTGTTGACGTTCGCGCCACCGGCGCCGGTGCCGCCGGGGCTCCACCGCCCGCTGCGGAACCCGGCGTACTGGTTGCGGGTGAGCACGGCCAGGGGCATGACGAAGGCGAACCGGCCGCCCTCGCGCAGGTAGAGCTCGGTGGCCCGGGCCACGAACAGTGCGGAGAGGTCCTGGTTGGTGGCCACCGCGGCGCCGCCCCAGAAGCCGCGGGCCTCGCTCATCTCGCGGAACTCGGCCTGCATCAGCGGCGGCATGTACCGGTAGGCCAGCCAGGGCGGGTTGCCCACCATGACGTCGACGCGGTTCCCGGTGTCG
>JAKDNL010000810.1 GCA_030451825.1 Pseudonocardia sp.
GCGTCGAGCGCGCGCAGTGCGACGTCGCGTTTCTCGGTGAGGTCGGTGGTGGCCGCGAGTTCGGCCCAGACGGGGGCGGCGTCGTCGACGTCGAGCCCGGCCGCGGTGAAGGAGTCCTGCAGCTCGGCGAGGACGACGTGGTCGCTGCGCAGGACGAAGCTGTCGAGGAGCTCGCCCAGGCGCGGGTCGAGGTCGGGTCCGTGCTCGATCCAGGCGCGCAGCTGCCCGCTGAACGCGGCGCGGGTGTCCTCGCGCTCCTGCTCGATGGCGCCCGGGTCCAGGCTCGTCCAGCGGGCGGCGGCCGCGGCTGCGGTGTCGGAGACGGCGAGCAGCGCGGCGGCCTTGCTGGCCTCGCGGACGGCGGGGTCCTGGTAGGAGGGGTGGACCAGGGCGGGGTTGAGGCCGCGCAGCGGGTCGGCGATGGTGCGCTGGGCCTGCTGGATCGGGCCGTCGGGCCCGATCGCGCGGGGGCTGGTGTTCGGTCCGTGGAGGGTGCGCTCGATCGCGGCGACGGCGTCGCCGGCGCCGAGGGTTAGTTCCGGATCGGCCGGTAGGGACGGTTCGGGGGTGCCCTGCCAGCGCGGCCCGGCGGGCTGGTGGAAGGCGTAGCCGACCTTGGTGCCGGGGTGCGGGTCCTCGGGGTGCGCGGAGTGCAGGGCGTAGCGGCCGGTGAACGTGGTGTCGGGGTAGGCGGCGGTGAGTAGCTCCTGGATGGTGCCCTTGAAGCTGTTGTCGACCACGGTGACCGCGGATCCGGTCTCATGGACTCCGACGCCGGCGTCGCCGAGGTAGTCGGTCAATGCCTGGAACGCGCGGTCGACCTGCTCGGGCTCTACGCGGGCCCGTACGCGGAACGCCTCGACCGCGGTGAACTCGGCGCCGGTGTGGCGCTCGAGGTCCTGCAGCGCGGCCTCCACGACGGCGCGTGAGACGACGATCTCGCTGCAGTGGCGGGTGAAGAACTCCGGGTCCAGGCCGCGCACGGCGGCGGCGTAGGAGTGCCCGTCGCGGCCCAGGAACACGACCCGCCGGTTGGGGTCCGCGGCGACGTCGGCGCGGAGGTCGTCGAGCATGTCGGCGGCGACTGCGGTGACGAACCGGGCGTGGTGGGAGCTGAACACCGTGTAGGCGCCCACGACGGCGGCCTGCTGGCCCGGGTCGGTCAGCCCGTAGGCCCCGCAGAGCTCATCGACGCCCGCCGAGGTGGGCTGCTCGCCGGGGCTGCTGCTCAGGCGGGCCGCCGCGCGACGTGGGCGGGCAACACGTGGGCGGGCAACGCCGCGCCGGCCGGGGTGGCCGGGTCGAGGGCCGTGCCCAGCCAGGTCATGAACGCCGGGTAGTCCGCGCTCGCGCTCAGCCGCACCGGCGCACCGGCGGGGGCGGTGCTCATCCGGCCGATCTCGTCGAGGACCACCGTGGTGGCGGCCGAGCGCACGAACGGCAGCCCGAGCGCGGCCGAGAGCGTCAGCGCGTCGTGCTGCAGCGTGGACGGGTAGTTGCTCGCGTACCAGTGGTCCAGGTGCGCGGCCAAGATCGACGCCCACCCACCGCTGTCCTCCTCGGCGGCCGCGGCGAGTGTGCGGTGAATCGGGTGGTCGGCGTCGACCCCGATCTGCGGGGTGAAGGTGACGTCGGAGGTGACCAGCCGCGGCCGGGCCAGGCGCCCGTCGGCGACCGCGGCCAGCACCTGACGGGCGGCGTCGACGTCGAGTCGGATGTTGTGCTCGGCGCGGTCGGGGTGGCGGTAGTTCAGCGCCCCGCCCATCTGCGTGACCTGCAGCCGGGCGGCGAGTTCGGGTGCATGCTCGACGATGTGGGCGAGGTTGCCCATCGGGGCCATCCCCACCCAGCGGATCGGCCCGTCCGTGTTCCGGCAGAGCTCTCGAACCGAGTCGAGGACGGCGGCGGGCCCGCTCGGCTGGCCGGCGACGCCGGCCGGGGTGAGGCCCTCGACGCAGAAGTAGTCGGTGCCGCCGGCGCTCGCGCCGGCCACGGTCGCGACGTCGGCGCGGCCTACGTTGTCGAGCAGCCAGCGGGCGAAGCGGGCCCGCTGCCCCGCGCCGCTTCGGGTGCCGCCGGTCTCATCAGCGGTGAGCACCAGCGTGAGGTCGGGTTGGTGCCGGGCCGCGGCGACCAGCGCGAGCGCGTCATCGGGATCGCCGCCGATGTCGGTGTCGATGACGATCGGAGCGAACCGGGTATCGGCGGGCCAGGTCGCCGCGCGCAGCCCGTCTGCCGCGGTGGCGAGGTCGGTGCCGGGCAGTGCCTCGCCGAGTTCGACCATCGTCTGCCAGTGCTCACGCACGTCGCTCACCGACAGGTCCCGCTCTGGGCCGGTGGTCATCCGTTCACCTCCACTCTCCACTACGATTCTACCGCCCCGGCCCTGCCATCTCAGACAAACCGTGACCGGATCACCCAGCAGAATCGAAAC
>JAKDNL010000811.1 GCA_030451825.1 Pseudonocardia sp.
TCGGAGACGGTGCGGACATCGTGGGTTCCACCTCGAGGGACGGGGCGGGCACTCGTGGAGTTCCCGCGCTCTGGCGACGTCCACGATTTTCGGCTGCGTGACCCGTCCGGGGCACCGCGCAAAACTACGCAACCGTGGGCGTGTGACCTGACGGGTTCCTGACTCCGCGCCCCGTACGCTCCACCTCGTGAGGTTTCCCCGGCATCTTCTCCGGCCGATCGGCGTGATCGCCGGGCTCTGCGTCCTCGCCGGTGTGGTCACCGCCGGTATGGCCTTCCCCGTCGCGGCAGGTATCGGTCTGCTGTCCAACGAGGCAGGGGACAGCGTCAGCTCGAGCTCTGCGGACCTGGTCGGCACCGAGCCGCCGTTGACCACGACGGTGACCGACTCGGCGGGTCAGCCGATCGCGTACCTGTTCGACCAGAACCGCACGAAGGTGACCAACGATCAGATCGCCCCGGCGATGAAGGCCGCGATCCTGGCCATCGAGGACCGCCGGTTCTACGAGCACGAGGGCGTCGACTGGCAGGGCACGATGCGCGCGGTCGTCGCGAACTCGGCCTCCGGCGACGTGGTGCAGGGTGCCTCCACGCTGACCCAGCAGTACGTCAAGAACTACATGCTCTACGTCGACGCGCAGACCGACGCCGAGCGGCTCAAGGCCACCGAGCAGACGCCGGCACGCAAGCTCAAGGAGGCGCGGATCGCCCTGCAGCTGGAGCGCAAGCTGAGCAAGGACGAGATCCTCAACCGCTACCTGAACATCGTGTTCATGGGCAACGGTTCCTACGGCGTCGCGGCCGCGTCACGCACCTACTTCAACACCACCCCGGACAAGCTGACCGTCCCGCAGGCGGCACTGCTGGCCGGGATGGTCCGCAGCACCACCCAGTTCGACCCGGTCCAGCACCCGAAGACCGCCACCGACCGGCGCAACCTCGTCATCACCCAGATGCACGAGCAGGGCATGATCGACGACACGCAGTTCCGGCAGGCCGTCGCATCGCCGCTCGGAGTGGCGGACCCGCTGGTCAGCGTGCCGAACGGGTGTAACGGCGCCGGCGACATGGGCTTCTTCTGCAAGTACGTCGTGCAGTATCTGACCGAGGCGGGCTTCTCCGCCGAGCAGATCAACCGCGGTGGCTACACGATCAAGACGACGCTCGACCGCAACGCGATGAACAAGGTCAAGGCGTCCCTGGACCGCGAGGTCCCCCCGGACACGCCGAACGTGGCGAACGTGATGTCGCTGGTCCAGCCCGGCAAGGAGAAGCACCGGGTGCTCGCGATGGGCTCCAGCCGCACGTTCGGCCTCGACGCCGATGCCCAGGAGACCAGCTACGGGCTGCCGTACCAGCCGGTGAACCTCGGCGCGGGCTCGGTCTACAAGATCTTCACCGCGGCCACCGCGCTGGAGAAGGGCCTGGGCATCAACTACACCATGCAGGTCCCGCCGTCGGGCTACGCGTCGCCGATCTACCTCGACGGCGGCGGCCGCCCGATCCCGGTCGCGAACGCCGGCAGCTACCCGCCGACCCTGTCCATGACGGACGCGCTGGCGACGTCGCCGAACACCGCGTTCATCAAGCTCGAGGAGTTCACCGGCATCCCGGACGTGGTGGACATGTCCGTGCGGCTGGGCCTGAAGTCCCTGGCCACCACCCCGTTCACGGACCCGAACACCGGGGAGCGCACGGACCGGTCGATCGCGGAGGTGACCAAGGCCCAGAAGCTGGCCTCGTTCACTCTCGGTGTCACCCCGACGAGCGTGCTGGAACTGGCCAACGTCGGCGCGACGCTCTTCAGCGAGGGCAAGTGGTGCCCGCCGACGCCGATCGAATCGATCACCGACCCGTCCGGCAAGGCGGTGCCGATCACCGAGGAGCCCTGTGCCCAGGCCGTCGAACCGGGCCTGGCGAACACGCTGCTCCACGGCCTGAGCAAGGACGACATCAGCGGTACCTCGGCGACCGCGGCCAAGCAGGCGGGCTGGAACCGCCCGATGATGGGCAAGACCGGGACCACCCAGCAGCACAAGTCGGCGACGTTCGTCGGCGGGGTCCCGCAGATGGCCGGCGCGGTCATCACGTTCGACAACTCGGACTCGCCGCGCCCGCTCTGTGACGGTGCCGGCGCCCCGTTCGCCTGCGGTGAGGGCAACATCTTCGGAGGCAAGACCCCGGCCGAGACCTGGTACGGCGCGGTGAAGCCGCTGATCGACAACCAGCCCGTCCGCCCGCTGCCGCCGCCCGACGGCCGCTACCTCGAGGGCGGTGCGGAGTCCCGGATCCCGGACGTGATCGGCAAGGGCGTCGACGACGCCCGCTCCGAGCTGCAGGGAGCCGGCTGGACGGTGACCACCCGCGAGGTGGACAACCGGGCCACCGAGGGCACCGTCGTCGGGCAGACCCCGCGCGGCGCCGCGCTGCCGGG
>JAKDNL010000177.1 GCA_030451825.1 Pseudonocardia sp.
GGTGTTGCGCAGCTCCAGCCCCTCGGGCATGCGGTAGTAGAGGTGACCGCCACCGCCGGTTATCCACAGGTTGATCTTGATTGGAGCTTGTTTGCGCAGGTGCAGACGCTGTTTCAATCGATACTGCGATGGGATTGCCACGTGGCAGCGTCGCTGAGATTGACGGTCCGGGTGGCGTCGAAGACCAGGTAGTGGTCGAACTCGGCTGCGAACCAGCGGTCGTGGGTGACGGTGATGACGGTGCCGGTGAACTGCCGAAGGCCGTGCTGCAGGGCTTCAGCGCTGGCAAGGTCGAGGTTGTCGGTGGGTTCGTCGAGCAGGAGCAGCGTCGCGCCGGCGAGTTCGAGTAGCAGGATCTGCAGTCGGGCTTGCTGGCCGCCGGAGAGTGTGTGGAAGGGCTGGTTCCATGCGGGCGCGATCTCGTAGCGGGCCAGGGCTGACATGGCGTCGTTGCGTTCCAGGCTGTGATCGGTCATGACGATCTCGGCTGGTGTTCGGTCGTGTAGGTCGGGGCGTGCGTGGGTCTGGGCGAACAGACCGGGGACGACACGGGCCCCGAGCTGGACGGTCCCCGTGTGACGGATCGGGTTGTCGGGCTGGGCGGCGTGAGTGAGCAGCGACAGGAAGTGGGTCTTGCCGGTGCCGTTGGCGCCAACGACGGCCAGACGCTCGCCGAACCAGACTTCGAGGTCGAACGGTTCGGTGAGCCCGGTGAGGGCGAGCTGATCGCAGATGACCGCCCGCTTGCCGGTGCGCCCGCCTGACAGCCGCATGCGAATGTTCTGGGGTTTCGGCGGACGCCGGGGTGGACCGGCATCTTCGAAGCGGGCCAGCCGAGTGCGCCCGGCCTGGACCGCGTCGTGGGTCGCCGGGCTGTGCTGCAGGGTGTGCACCATCTGGCGGAGCCGGCGGTGTTCGTTCTCCCAGCGTCGGCGGCGTTCGTCGAGGTGCTCGAGGCGCTCGTGGCGGGCCTGAGCGTAGGTGGTGAAGCTACCGTGGTGGAGCCAGGCGTCGCGGTCCTCGACGGTGAGGATCCGATCGGCGGCCGAGGCGAGGACCTGGCGGTCGTGGGAGACGAGCAGGATCGTTTTCCTGCTGGCCCGTAACCGGTGCTCGATCCACTCCTTCGCGGGGACGTCGAGGTAGTTGTCCGGTTCGTCGAGCAGCAGAATCTCGTCCGGACCATCGAGCAGCGCATCGATGACGAGTGCCTTCTGCTCTCCTCCGGACAAGGTAGTGACGGGCCGGTCGGCCACCTCGGCCAGCGGCAACCCAAGGGCTCGGGTGGTGCAGGCGTCCCAGACGACTTCGAGGTCGTAGGCGCCGGAATCGATGTGCTCGGTGAGCGCATCGGCGTAGGCGAGCTGGGCGGCCTCGTCGTTCCTGGCCGCCAGGCTGTCCTCGGCCCGGCCCAGGGTCTGTGTGCTGGAACGGATCCGCGGGGGTGCGACGGACAGCAGCAGGTCACGGACCGTGGACCGGTCGCGCAGAGTGCCGATGAACTGCGGCATCAGCGTCGCTGTGCCGCCGCAGCGGACCCGGCCGCTGTCGGGCTGGATCTGTCCGGCGATGAGCCGGAGCAGGGTGGTCTTCCCGGCGCCGTTCGGGCCGACCAGACCCGCGGTCGTGCCCGGTGGAACCCGCAGCGAGATCGCGTCGAGCAGGAGACGCCCGTCAGGAAGGCTCACGGTGAGGTCACTGATGTCGATGTGGCTCATGACGGCTCCGCGACATCCGGGGCCGGTCGGACCGCGTGGGTCGGCACAACGGCGGCCACCACCAGTGCCGAGGCGGCGAGGATCGCGGCTCCGGTGAGCAGGCTGGCGTCGAATCCGGCCACGATCGCCGCGGTCTCCCGAGCCGGTCCGGACCCCGGCGCGGCTGCGAGCGCGGCGGCGGTCGTGGCGGCGGCGATGCTGTTGAGCAGGGCGACACCGAGGGCCCCGCCGAGCTGGGTCACGACGTTGACCGCAGCGGACGCGGCCCCGGTGTGGACCGCGGCGACCCGCGCAGTAGCCGTGGCCACGGCGGATGTGATCGAGATGCCGAGCCCGATCCCGATGAGCAGCTCGGCGGGCAGGAACCTGGCCCAGTACACGCCCTCGGCGGCCGGATCCAGGCCGACCAGTACCAGCATGCCGCCGGACATGACGATGAGTCCGCAGGTCATGAGCCACCGTGCGGGCACCCGAGTGGCCAAGACCCCGGCGATAGCGGTAGACCCGGCTGCGATCGCCACGGCCAACGGAAGGAACGCCAGTCCTGCGCGGACCGGGGTATAGGCGAGGAGCTGCTGGAACCAGTAGGTCAGGACGAGGAAGAATCCGAACAGGGCCAGCTGGGGCAGCCCGACGGGGAGCAGCGGGCCGGGGCGGGCCCGGTCACGCACCACTGCGGCGGGTAGCAGGGGCTCGCCGGTCCGGGCTTGAACCAGCAGGAACGCTGCCAGCAGCGCCCCGCCCAGCACCACCGGAACGACGACCGACGGTGCCGCAAGACCGCTTGTGCCGGCTTGGGCGAGCCCGAAGACCAGCGCCCCCATCCCCAGCGCGCTCAAGGCAGCGCCGCGCAGGTCCAGGCGCATCGGTGTCCCTGTCAGCAGCGAGACCGTGCGCGCGGCGCCGAGGAGCGCGAGCAGCACGATCGGGACGTTAATCAGAAGCGTCCAGCGCCAGCCGGAGAACTCGGTCAGCGCCCCGCCGAGCAGCAGCCCGACGACGGCACCGGCACCGGTCAGGCCGCCGTAGACCCCGAACGCGGTGCCGCGCTCGCGCGGCTCGGTGTAGCAGCGGGAGATGATCGCCAACCCGGCCGGTGCCAGCAGCGCGGCGAACACTCCCTGCAACCCGCGACCGGCCAGCAGCGCGGCAGTCGTCGGAGCCACCCCGGCCAGCAATGACGCGACACCGAACCCGACCAGGCCAACCACGAACGCTCGCCGCGGGCCCCAGCGGTCGGCCAGTCGCCCGCCGAGCAGCAGGACGGCGCCGAAGGCCAGCGAGTAGGCCGTGATCATCCATCCCCGAGCGACGTCGCTCATTCCGAGATCGAGCTGCGCGGACGGCAGCGCGATCGTCACCACCGTCGAATCGAGCACGACCATCAACTGCGCCAGACCAGCGGTGGCCAGCGTGCCCCAACGCCAACGACTCGTTCCCACAAAACCCACTTCAACCATGTTCGAGAGATATAACGCTGTTAACTACGGGCGCGACCGTACTAGCGTGGAGCCGTGACGGCGAACGAGTTCGGATCCGACGGCCAGACCTCATCCCGGCCCGATGCCGGGGTATGGCTGCGCGCGGCGCCATCACGCAAGCGTCGGCCAGCCCCGCTGACCACCGAACGCATCGTCGCGGCGGCCGTCGAACTGCTCGACACGGACGGGGTGGCGCAGCTGACCATGCGCCGCCTGGCCTCCCAGCTGCAGGTGAGCGCGACCGCGTTGTACTGGCATGTCCAGACCAAGGACGACGTCCTCGACCTCGCCCTGGACCACATCTTCGAGGACGTGGCGGTCCCACCGCAGACCTCCGACTGGCGAGGCGACGCCGCCGAGCTCATCCGCCGGTGGCGGGCGGCCATGCTCGATCACTCGTGGGCACCCGGCCTCATCGGGCGTCCGATGCTCGGCCCCAACGTCCTGGCCCGCACGGAGTTCCTCCAGGAGGCCCTGGCCCGCGGCGGGCTGGCTGGGCTCGACCTCGAGGTGGCCACGCACGCGCTGGCCAACTACGTCATCGGGGCGGCCGCCACCCAGGCTGCCTGGCGGACCGTCGACTCGACACGAGGCCACGACCACGCCCGGGAAGGGCTTCAGCAGCTCAAGCAGCAGTACCCGACGTTGAGCGCCAGTGGACACCTCGACCCTCCCCGCCGCGACGACTCCGTCGTCTTCGATCGGGGACTCGATGCCATCCTCAACGGGATCACGGCGCGACCGGCCTGAAGGGCGGACGGCGAAGCTAACTGATCAGGCCGCGCGGGCGGTGAAAGGCACAGAGCAACGGACCCGTGCGCTGTTAGGTTGCACAGTCCCGCCCTCCACGTCGGTCGAGCTCTCGCCGGAGCTCTAGGTTCTCGCCGTGGGCTTGCTCGAGGGCAGCACGGAGAGCATCAGTCTCGCTGCGGTGGCGGGCACGCAGATCGTTGAGCTGTCGGGTGAGGACGGCGACAATGGTGCTCTCGGAATCCGCGCTCGGTGCCACGGCAACAGGTGTCGGGCGGCTCTTAGCGCGGAGGTGTTCGATGCGTTCGCGCAGATCGGCATGGGTGTAGAGGAACGCGTGTGAAACCCCGGCTTCGCGCTGGACGGCCTGGAAGGTGATCGGGTCACCGCGTTTGATCAAGGTGCGGATGGCCTTCTCGGCGGCGTCGTTCTTGGCCTGCGACTTCGCCTTCGCCGCCGCAGCCAGGACCGCCGTTCGTCGTGCCCGCGCATCGGTGCCGGTCACGATGTCGCCTCGCGAGGGTCACGTCGGTGCAGGGTCAGCGGAACCGGCCCAGGCGCGGCTGCGGTGCCGCAGCCGGCGCCCTGGACAGCTCGGTCGGGGCGGTCGTGCAATGCGGCGAGGAGCCGATGCAGCGCGTCGCGTTCGGCGCGGCGTTGGGCCAGCCAGACGTTGTCGTCGGGCATGGTGCGACCGTGCCGACGGGCGAATGCTGTGGTCGTCTGCTCGATCAGCGTGTCGGTGTCGTCAAGCTGGCGTTGCAGTGCGTCACGGTGGGTGTCGTCGGTGACGAACACCGAGCAGGTCAGACACGCGTTTCCCTTGTCGCAGCTCTGCAGCGGCGGAAGCAGGCACCAGCCGTGCGGCAGCATCCGGTCCGCGCGGTCGAACAGGTGCAGCACGTCGTGGTCGTCGCGGCCGAACTGGACCGAGGTACCGTCGGCGCGCAGTTTGGCTGTGGCCAGGAAGGCCTGCTCGTCGTGTTCGTGGCGGCGGGCGATGTAGTGCATCGACATGGTCGGTGTCGCGTGGCCGGCGTAACGCTGCAGAACCGTGATAGGCAGACCGAGCTCGGCCAGCCGGGTCAATCGGGTGTGGCGGAATCGGTGCGTGTGGCTCAACCGCACCCCGCGGCCGCGGCTGTCAGCGATCGCGACGATCTCGCTGAACTCCCGCAGCCACCGGCTGTAGGTCCCGGACGAGTAGGGCTTGGCCCCGGTCAGATTGGACTTGCGCGCAAGGAACAGATACCGCGGCTGACCGAACTGCGGGTAGTGCTCACGGACCCAGCGCTGCTGCTCCTCGATGACAGCAGCGACCTCGCGGTCGACCAAGATCGAGTCCGGCGCGCCGTCAATCTTGCTCTGGGCATAGCGGAATCGGACGACCTCCTGCTCGCCCTCCATCGCCCCAGCAGGTGTGGGCGCCGGGGCCAGGCAGTCGAACGCGGCAGTGCGGATCTCGCTGACTCGACGCCCGGTGAGGATCTGCAGCAGAATCATCCGCATCGCCTGCGGATCACCGAAACCACTGGCCATGATCTCAGTACCGTCGCCACGAGTGATCGACATCTGCTGTTGGCGGGGCAGCCCGAGCAGCGGCAGGGCCGCGGTGATCTGGGCCAACGCCCGGTCGTCGACGTAGTGGTCGTCGTTAAGCGTGGGCGGATGCGGGAACCGCAGTCTCCGCGCCGCCCAGCCAGCGATGTGTGCTTCAGAGACCTCGTCCCACGGAGAAGGCCCCACCACACTGCGGGCTTCGGCTCGGTTCGTAGCGACGAAATCGAACAACTCGGCCACCGCCCGCAGGTCGGTGTTGATCAAGCGTGGATGGACCTTGTCCGGGGCGTAGCGATGTTGACGGGCCAGGTCGTTGCGGTGGGCCGGCTCGGCCAGCCAGCGCCGGTAGGCTGCGGCGTGTGCCGCGGCCTCGGCAGGGTCGCGGAAGACGTGCGCAGGGTCGTCGAAGGCCTCGGCGAGCCAGCGGTCGAAGCGTGCGAGCAGCCGGGCCTGGCCGATCGTGGACCAGCGCAGCTCGCCTGCTTGCAGCTGGGTGCCCAGGTGCCACTTGACGGCCGCCCGCAGCCATCCGCACCGAAGCCGCCCGGGGCTGATCACCAAGGTTGCGCGGGGTTCACGGTCGTGCAGTGGGATTCGGGGGTCGCTGCGCGGGCTCCAGTCGTCGAGTCCCCACCAGGGCCCGTCGTGGCACCGCGCGACCAGCGCCAGGCGCGCGATCCGGAACAGGGCCCGCAGTCGATGGCGCGGCCCGGCCGGGGGAAGGCGTCGCCAGCGGTGGGTGTAGAACCAGCAGATCAGCTCGTCCGCGGTCGCGGCGTCCATGTCGCGGATCGAGCTCGGGATCGGGCGCTGGTGTGCGATCGCGCGGCGCAGCGCGAGGACCAGCTGGTTGATCGGCTGCACCGAGGCCGGGGTGCCGTCGGTGCATTCCTGCCAGTGCGCCATCCAGGCCAGCTCGACCGCGAACGGTTCCGGAAGTCCGCGCAGGTCGAGGCGTCGCTTGTTGTTGCCTGTGGCGGGCCAGCTCTCGATCCCGGGCCCGATGAGCGGAGGCTGCCACAGCGGCGGCAGCTCGGCGGCCAGCATCTCGACTCGCGTTCGCGGACTGGCCGAGCGGAGCCGACCGCTGTCGCGCTCGGTCATCGGGCCGCCCCCTGCCAGGCCGTGGCGTATGCGGACCAGTTCGCGGCCGCGCGCAGCGCCTCGTCCTCGCGTACCCATCCATAGAGGTCCAGGGTCGTCTGCACGTGCGCGTGCCCGAGCCGGCGAGACACCACCCAGTCCGCGGTGCCGCCCAGCAGCAGCGCGGTGGCGTGGGTGTGGCGGAACCAGTGCGGGCTCCACCCCGCCGGCCCGGCACCGCGTCGGCGCAGCGCGGTGACCTTGTCATAGACGGTGCCCGGACGTAACGCGTGAAGCAGCGGCGGCCGGTCCAGGTTCACCAGCAACGGTGCCTGGTCGGTCAACGACAACCCGAGTTCGTCGGCTCGACAGGCCAGGTGGGTGAGGTAGTCGGCGAACAGTGCCTCCAGCCCGGCTCCGACGTAAACCCGCCGTGGACGCATCATCTTCACCCGCGCCCCATTCGCGTTGCCTGTTCGAGGGACGACCTCGATGTAGGCGGTGCCGCCACGGCCCAGCACGAAATCGCAGATCCGCATCCCGAGCACCTCGCCGAGACGACACCCCGTCTCGGCCAGCAGAGCGAACAGCAACCGGTCCCGCAGGTTCCCGCGCCAGTCACCAGTCGCTGGGACAGCTACCGCGCACTCGTCCAGGATCTTCTGGATCTCGGTCGGATGTAGCACCGGTGTCCGGTCGCGGTGGCGCGAGCGACGTACCCGCACCATCGGCGACGGGCGCGTCGCCGTGCGTGCGTCCAGGTAAGCCAACAGCCCGCGCGACCGGGACCGCCGAGGGGTGCTCCGCTGCAGCCGCGCAGCAGCCGGGACGCCGAACACGTCACCGTGCCAGGAGTAGAACGACATCACTGCGCCCAGGCGTGCCTCCATGGTCTGCGCAGCCGGTTCCCCGCCGGGCGCGGACACCGTGTGCTCGACAGTGCGGCCGTTACGCAGCCAGGACAAGAACCCGGTCATGGTCGTGACCCCGACCTCGTCCCACCGCGCTTGCTGATCTCGGGTCTCGAGGAAGGTCCACCACTGCGCCAACGCGATCGCGTAGCCGCGCACTGTGTTCGGCGACCACAAGTGCCGATGGGCCTCCAGCCATCGCTCCACCGGCGCCACGGTGCGGTGCTGGCCGTCGAGCACCGTCCAGGTCCGCTCACCATGCCCCGTCCGGACTCGCGTGCTCCGCGCCACCATCGACTCCTTCGTCGCCCGATGATGGGTCAACGCCCGAGACCGTCGTCGGCAACGGCAGGTCATTGACGCGGGTCGCGGTCGAGCCGTGTAGTCCGGTCGGCTCCGGGTCTGAGGGGTCCGTCTATTCGATCGAGTCGGCCTGCAGGTACTTCCTGGGTCCGCGTGGCCCGAACGCACTGGCGCATGTGCGCTGTTCGGAACTTGCGGTATCCGGTCAGCGATCAGGTAGCCGAGGTCGACGGCGCCCGCGACGGCGCTGTGCAGCTGTCCCTGGCCGGGCAGCAGATCAGCTCGGCCGTAGCTCGAGGATGGTACGGCCGTCGGAGACCGGGGCGTGGGAGCTGAGTGCCAGTCCGCAGTCGTTTGCGAGGGTGGCGATGTCGTCGATGGTGCGTTCGCCGCCGCCGAAGCACATGAGCATGAACAGGTCGATGCCGGTGCTGGTGCCCTGACCGCGGATCGGTTCGATCAGCAGTACTGCTGCCTTGGTGGGGGCAGCGGCATCGCGGCAGTGGGTCAGGATGGTGCGGGCATGGTCGTCGTCCCAATCGTGGACGATGTCCGAGAGCAGGTAGGCGTCGAATCCTGTGGGGAGTGGATCGAAGAAGCTCCCCGGCGCAGCCTGTGCCCGTTCGGTGAGCCCGGCGTCGGCGAATCGCGTGGTCGCGGCGTCGGTTGTTGGTTCCAGGTCGAGGACCTGGCCGTGGACGTCGGGGTGTGCGGCGAGGATCTCAGTGAGCAGGGTGCCGTCGCCGCCGCCGACGTCGAGGACCGTTCCGAAGCGGTTCCAGTCGTAGCGCTGGGAGATCTGGGGGGCTTGGAGCTGAAAGCGCCAGTTCATCTGTTGGTCGAACGAGCGTCGCAACTGCGGGTGGGCGTCGAGGTCCGCCCAGAAGTCTCGGCCGAAATGGCGAGGGTAGGCAGCCTCACCGGTCGTGACCGAGGCGAGGAGCTCGACAAACGCGAGTTCGGCGCGTCCCCCGGCCTGGGTCATGTCGAGCACGGGCAGAACGCCCTCAGGGGCGTCGCGCCGCATCTGGGTGCCGAGCGTCGTGGGCCGGTACCGGTCAGACTCGACGTCGAGAGCGAAGACATCGACGGTGACCAGGTGATCCAGTAGTCGACGCAGGGCCACGGTCGAGGTTCCGGTCTCTGCGGCGAGCTGCTCGGCAGTCTCGCCGTGCGGGTAGGCATGGTCTGCGAGGCGGAGTGTCGCTGCGGTACGGATAGCCATCGGGGTGGCCAGGTCCGCAAGGTCCCACACAGACGACGTCGTCGACGACTGCACACGGGGCATCGGAGAGGTCCCTTCGTTCACGGGGTCGGTGCCCGGTAGTGCCAGATGACCATCGCGGGTTCCCCGTCAGACGCCGCAGCAGCGGCCTCAGGAACCATCGCTGCCAGCGACCAGGGCCAGGTCTCCCACGGCCCCGGCTCCTCGGCCGGCGGCGTGCCGATGGAGCCAGCGGAAAGTCGGGGCTCGACGCAGCCAGCCACCTGGAGTCCTGCTTGCAACGCAGGGCCGAGGTGGTCGGCGGCGTGATGACGGTAGTTGCGGATGCGAGCCGGACGGCCATCGATGCGCACCGCGGGCTGTGAACCACGAAGGACCGCCTCGGGGTGTACGTCGGACACCACGAGGTGGCCGCCGGCTCGCAGTACCCGGGCGAACTCGGCGTAGACCGGGGCCAGGTCAGTGAGGTGCGCGAGGGCGAGCGCACAAACCACGACGTCGACGGCGCCGTCGTCGACCGGTAGGGCTTCCAGGTCACCTTCGCGGAAGTCGACCCCCGATACGTTGATCCGGGCGCGAGAGAGCATGTCCGCCGACGCGTCGACGCCGATCACGCTGTGCCCTCGGGCGGCGAGTCGAGCACAGTGCCGGCCCGTGCCACAGGCCGCGTCCAGTACCTGCCCGGCGGGCAGACCATCGAGAATTGCCCACACGTGGGGTTCCTCGACCGCGAACGCAGCGTTGTCGGGAGAGTCATACGCCGGGGCCCAGGCGCGATAGCCCGCGAGGAGATCAGGATGCTCCACTTCGACGGGGAGACCGACGGCTTCACGTGCGTCGAGTAGCCGACGCACTTCGGCCAGCCGGGCATCGACAAACGTCTGGTCGCGGCCCTCACCGAAGGCCCGCAGGAGCGCCAAGCCTTCCATACCAACGAGATAGGCGAGTGGATCTTCGTAAGCCACGAAGGCGGATGCTACAAGCGGTCGGATTCGCGGCGCGACATGATTACCGAGCGGTGCCCGACCGGAACCCGGAGCGAGGCCAGGGAGCCCGAACTCGACGCGCCGTACCTTGAGGCGGTGAAGCGCTACACCCACTGATTGGGCGCAGCTGCTCTCGACGCCCAGGTAGCGAGGCGCCTGCTGCCTGCGCCAACCCTCAAGCATCGCCTGGAACGCGGCCGACTCCGGTTCCAGATGCACGACGTTTCCAGCGAGCACCGGCTCCACCGAACCACGGGCTTGCGGGATCACGAGGGTGTTGTAGCCGATGCATCATTGACGCGACTGATCGGGTCGGCGTTGGTCGACGCGGTAGCGACCCGACGTGGGCGAGCAATCAACTACGTTGCTGCCTGTCGGAACGCTCCGTCCGCCGCAAAGGCGAATGTTGCATCTGATGCAAATTCCTCCCAATACGGCGCGGCAACTTTTGCCCGAACGCGATTCCGTCGGTGATCGTCTGCTCGATCTCCCGAGGCGTGCAGCCGTCAATGCCGACATGACCGGCCGCAGCGTGCAACAGCGCTACGCGGGCCGTGTCCTCGCTCAGTTCCCTGCCCCCGACCAACCGTCCCAGGGTGCGTGCTGCGGCGAGCAGCGTGTCGTGACGTGTCCCGGTCTGCGCCTCGGCGACCGCCTGCGACTCACCATCAACGATCGCGCGGACATACGCGCTCGCGCGACGTCGCGGCAACTCAGGCGCCGACGAGCCCGGCGACTCCGGTGGCCGCGGTCGTGGTGTCAGCGCACTTCTCAACCATTCTGGCAGTGCAGCCACCGGACGGTGGCGCACGATCTGGTAAGCGCCGTCCTCGCGGTGTGACCCTGCAGCAACGACGTAGCCACCGGCCGCGCGGATGTCCACTCGCCATCCCAGCGCTCCGGCGCTGTTGCGCACCACGTGGTCGGCCGGAGCCCGGTAGTACAGATGTCGTCCGGACGGGGTCGCAACGGCGTAGGTGTCGACCGGCATCGACGCGCCGGCCGCCGACGCGAGCATCGCGAATACGTCCTCCCCACCGCGCGCCCCGGCGAACGTCTCCGGCGGCTCTTCCCCGCCACGTTCGTCCAGGTCGATCACCACCAGCCCGGACGGCCCGCAGGCGATACCGACGTTGAACCCAGACCCACTGGCCCACCACCGGTAGATCTGGCGCCGGTCGGTCGTCGCACGCTGCTCCCACCCACGCACGGCCGGGGCCTTCTCACCCGGCACCAGAGGAAACACCGACCAGCCACGTCCGGCGGCAACCAATGCGGCGCTCAGAAGCGGATCCCGGCTGGTCATCGAAGATCACCTGCACGACTCGACGCCGCTGCAGCTACTCGTCGTTGAAACCCCGGAGATAACGCTGATGTGTCGAGTCCTCGAGCAACGCACGTCGCTCGTCGTTGACAGTGCTGAGACCCAACCCAACTCCCGTAGATAACGGTGGGCGTGGACACCGCGTACGTAGCCGGGACCTGGGTGTCGTGCGCGGCGGC
>JAKDNL010000178.1 GCA_030451825.1 Pseudonocardia sp.
AACGCGCCGGCGGGCGGTCCGGGCGCTCGGGGTGCGGGGGGTGGGCCGCGGGGGGGGAGCGGGCCACGGGCGCCCCGGGGGCCGACCGGCCCGCCGAACGGGCCCGGCGCGCCGCGGACCGGGAAGCCCCGCTGGAGCTGGCCCGCACCCTGCTCGGCACACAGCCCTGGTTCGACGAGTGGCTCGCCGGCGTCCGGCGGGCCGGTCTGCTCGCCCGCACCTCCGCACCGGAGACCGCCCTCCGCTGCGCCGCCGCGGCGCTTGCCAGGTTGCCCGAGCCGACCTCGCGCACCGAGCTGGCCACCGCCGTCGGTGGCGGGGCGCACGCCCTCGACGAGGGCACCGTCGCCTCGGCGCTGGTGCTGCGCGCGCTGGCCGCGCGCTCCGGTGAGCCGCCGCCGGTCGGCATCGCGGGGCGGCGCGATCTCTGGGAGCGTTACGGCGTCCGCGTCGACCTGGTCTCCACCACCTGCCTGACGCTGGGACTGCGGGTCACCGGTGCCGCGAGCGCACGGTTCGGGCTCGCCGCCGAGGCCGGTGATCCGGTGCACCTCACGCCGTGGGACCTGCGCCGCGGTCGCCCGGGGGCGTCCGGCCCGGTGCTGGTGTGCGAGAACCCGCGCGTGCTGGAGGCGGTGGCCGAGCGGTTCGGCGGCAGGTTCCCGGTCGTGTGCACGAGCGGTCAGCCCGCCCTGGTCGTCCTCGACGTGCTGCGTGCGCTGGACGGGGCCGCCCTGCGCTACCACGGCGACTTCGACTGGCCCGGCATCGCGATCGCGAACCGCGTGATCGCCGAGACCGGCGCCATCGCCTGGCGGATGGCGGCCGGTGACTATCTCGACGCGCTCTCCCCGACCGGGATCCCGCTGGCCGGCCCGGCGGCCGACCCGTCGTGGGACCCGGAGCTCGGCGCCGCGATGCGCCACCACGGCATCGCGGTGCACGAGGAAGCGGTGCTGGAGGACCTGCTCGCGGACCTGGGATCGACCTAGCCCGGCCGGTTCCGAGTACGAGGCAGTCGGAGGCGCCGAGCTCACAGGGCGCCGAGCTCACCGGGGCGCCGGGCTCACCGGGCGGCGAGATCGGCCGCGGTCCAGGCCATCGCGACCGCACCGTCGACGACCGCGCGGTCGGCGGCCGGGGTGATGGCTGCGGCGGCGAACTCGGGCTGGTGGTTGACCGCCGGGGCGCAGTCCAGGCCGAGCATCGGGTGGATCGTGGGCACGACGTGCGAGACGTTGCCCATGTCGGTGGCGGCCCCGACCATGCCGCCGGGCACCTCGGGGAACGTCCGCCCGAGCGCCTCGGCGTTGGCCCGGTACAGCCCCAGCAGGCCGGGGTCGGGGCGCAGGTCCGCGTAGTCCGGGCAGGCCGGTGCCGTGTCCAGCTCGCAGCCGGTGGCCAGCGCGCCGGCCTCGAAACACCGCCGCACGCGTTCGGTGAGTGGCGCGAGCGCGTCCACGGCGTCGGTGCGCACGATCCACCGGCCGCGGCTGAGGTCGGGGATGATGTTCGGTGCGGTGCCGGCCTCGGTGACCACGCCCTGGATCCGGTCGGTGCCCCTGGTCTGCTGGCGCAGCAGGCCGATCGCGACCTGGGCGACGGTCATCGCGTCCGCGGCGTTGACCCCGCGCTCGGGGTAGGCGCCGGCGTGCGCCGGTGTGCCCCGGTAGGACACGTCGAACACCGAGACCGCGGAGCCGGGCATCGCCGCCATCTCGACGGCGGCCGGATGCACCATCATGGCGGCGTCGAGGCCGTCGAACGCGCCGCGCCGCAGCATCAGGACCTTCCCTCCGCCGCCCTCCTCGGCCGGTGTGCCGAGCACGGTCACGGTCAGCCCGAGATCGTCGGCGAGCCCGGCCAGCCCGATCCCCGCGCCGACCGCCGCGGCCGCGATGACGTTGTGCCCGCAGGCGTGCCCCATCCCGGGCAGGGCGTCGTACTCGGCGCAGATCCCGACGTGCACCGGCCCGGTCCCGATCGTCGCCCGCAGGGCCGTCGGTAGCCCGTAGCAGCCGTGCTCGACCGCGAACCCGGCCTCCGTCAGCGCCTCGGCCACCCACGCGCTCGCGTGGACCTCCTCGAACGCCGGCTCGGGGTGGGCGTGGATCCGGTGCGACAGCCCGACCAGCTCGGTCTCCGCGGCCCGGACCCGGGCCGCGATCTGCCGCTTGAGAGCGGCCGAAGCCCCGGTCACGTCGCGGCCACGTGCACCGTCGACGGCCGGGTGGCGGCGTCGTAGGCCGCGTGCGCGCCGGTCGCGCCCGTCCCGCTGTCGCGGGCCGGCTCGTAGACCCGGCCCGGGCCGCCGCCCTGCCACTGGTTGACCCAGGTGACGGCGGCCGGGATCGCCGACGCGTCGGCGGCGTGCGCCGGGTCCCGGGTGTAGACGGTCGCGCCCAGCCCGAACGACGAGCGGCTGGCCCGCTGCAGGCCCTCCTCCCAGGACGCGACCACCTGGACCGGCGCCACCGGACCGAACGTCTCCTCGGTCATCACGAGCATCGACTCGTCGACGTCGGTGAGCACGGTCGCGGGGTAGAAATTCCCCGGCCCCGGCGGGACGGCCCCGCCGACACGCAGCGTCGCGCCGCGGGCGAGGGCGTCGGTCACGTGCCGGTGCACGACGTCGCGCCGGCGCCGGTCGACCAGCGGGCCGAGCACCGTGGCCGGGTCACGGCCGTCGCCGGTGGTGAAGCCGGCGGCGGCCGCGCAGAGCGCGGTCACGAACTCGTCGGCGATCTCGCGGTGGACGTAGATCCGCTCCATGGACGTGCAGATCTGCCCGGTGTTGACGAACGCGCCGAACGCGACGGCCTGCGCGGTGGCGACCGGGTCGACGCCCGCGTCGACGACGACCGGGTCCTTGCCGCCCAGCTCCAGGACCGCGCGGTGCAGCGCCCGCCCGCTGCCCGCGCCCACCTCCCGACCGGCGGCGACCGACCCGGTGAACCGGACCAGCCCGACGTCCGGGTGCCCGGCCAGCGGCCCGCCGGCGCGGCCGTCGCCGTGCACCAGGTTCAGCACGCCCTCGGGCAGTGCCAGCAGCTCGACCAGCCGGGTCGTGGACAGCGGGGAGCGCTCGGAGGGCTTGAGCACGACCGTGTTGCTCGCGGCCAGCAGCGGGCCGATCGCGATCAGCACGTTGAGCACCGGGAAGTTCCAGGGCGTGATGACGGCCGCGACGCCGACGGGGTGGCGCAGGACCCGGGTCGTGCTCCCGTCCTCGTGCCGGGTGGTCGTGTCGAACGCGTAGCCGCGGGCCTCGGCGACCGAGCCGCGCAGGGCCGCGACGCCGTTGTCGATGAACGTCGCGCCGAGCGCGACGGGCTTGCCCATCTCGCGGCACTGCAGCTCGGCCAGCTCACCGGCGTGCGCGGCGACCGTGTCGGCGACCCGTTCCAGATGCTCGACCCGCTCGTCGAGCGTCGACGCGGCCCAGGCGGCTCCGGCAACGGCGGCCGCGGCCACGGCGCGGTCGACGTCCTCGGCGCAGCCCACCGGCCACCGCGCGACGACGTCACCGGTCGCCGGGTCGACGAGGTCGCCGGTCGCGCCGGCGGCCGAGTCCTCCCAGGTGCCCCCGATGTGGTTGCGCAGGGTCGTCCCGGGAGTCACAGCGGTGTTGCCGGGGGAGTGGGCGAGGCCGGGATCGGTGGCGGTCACGAGCGCTCCAGACGGTCGGCCATCAGCTCGCCGGCCATGATCGCGGTCAGGTTCGTGTTGGCCCGTGGCACGGACGGGAAGATCGAGGCGTCCACCACGTGCAGCCCGTCCACCCCGAGTACCCGGCAGCCCGGGTCGACCACGGTGCCGGCGTGCGACGGGTCGCCCATCCGGCAGGTGCTCGTCGCGTGCTGGGCGTCGGCGGCGGTGGCCAGCAGCCAGTCGTCGAGCTGCGCGTCGTCGTCCAGCACGGAGAGCAGGCCCGCGTTGACGCGGTCGATCCCGCCGTCGGAGATGGCGGCGACCTCGTCCCCGCGCGCCATCGCCACCAGCGCCCGCAGGCCCGACCGCAGCCGGGCGAGGTCGCGCTCGTCGGAGAGCATGGCCTCGCGGACCAGCGGCTGGGCCTGCGGGTCGGCCGAGGTCAGGGTGACCGACCCGCGGGAGAACGTCTGGTTGACCCACACCCCGAAGGCTCCGGCGCCGAACCGGAGGTCGGCGGTCTCCATGGACAGCAGGTTCTGGTTGAGCGACACGAACATCATGTCGTGCGGCAGCGCCCCCGGCGCGTCGCTGGTGTAGCGGACGCAGACGTTCGTGTGCCGCGCGTCGGCCGTGCGGATGCCGGCGGCCTCGGTCAGCGGGATCGCGACGCCGACCATCGGATGGTCCTGCAGACCGGACCCGACCGGCAGATCGGCGACGACGTCGATGCCCAGCGGGCGAAGCTGCCCGGCCGGGCCGATGCCCGAGCGCATCAGCACCGCGGGGGAGTGCACGGCACCGGCGCTGACGACGACGAGATCCGCCCGCTCGTCGACCGCGGTGCCGCCGGCGAGGTAGCGGACGCCGACCGCCCGGCCCGCCTCGACCAGCACCCGGTCGACGAGGGCGTCTCCGCGGACGGTCAGGTTGCCGGAGCCCCGCGCCGGCTCGAGGTAGCCGTCGTTGACGGTCACCCGGCGCCCGTCCCGGGAGTTGATCGGGTACGGGGACACCCCGCTCGCGCCCGGCGCGTTGACGTCGGAGGCCCAGCCGTGACCGGCCGAGAGCGCGGCGGCCCGCAGCGCGGTGTCCACCGACCCCCACTCCGCGCGCGGCATGCGGTGGATCGGGGTCGGCCCGCCGCGGCCGTGGTAGGTCTCGTCGCCGAACTGCTCGTCGTCCTCGGAGCGGGCGAAGTAGGGCAGCACGTCGTCCGGGGACCAGCCGGTGGCGCCCTGGCGGGCCCAGTCCTCGAAGTCCTCCATCGGCGGCCGGATCGCGATCTGCCCGTTGATCGACGAGCTGCCGCCGGTGCCGCGGCCGCGCCAGTACAGCGCCGCCTCCTGCTTGTCGGTCCGGGTCGCCAGCAGCCCCGGCCAGACCAGCGGCGCGCTCGCCTCCGGGGTGAGCAACGCCCGCAGCGGGTTCGGCGAGCGCCAGACCTCGTCCATCTCCGCCGACCGGAAGTCGGGGCCCGCCTCCAGCAGCAGCACCCGTCGTCCCTGCTCCGACAGACGCGCCGCGAGGCTGGCGCCGGAGGACCCGGCTCCCACCACGATCGCGTCCCAGTCGTTTTTCGCCATGGGCGGACCTCCGTGGACCGGCGGCAGCGTCCCGGTCGGAGCTGCCGTAGGCCGGTACTATGAAGCTTCACCGAACTCTCAGTCAATACTGAAAATTCACGTTAGTTCGAAGAGGGGGGACGTCGTGGCCGGTACGGAGGTCGCTCCGACGGGCGCCGAGACGCTGCTCGACGACTTCGCCGTCGTGATCGGTCAGACCATGGGCTGGCCGCCGACCGCGGGCCGCACCGCCGGTGTGCTGATGCTGAGCGAGCTGCCGATGAGCGCCCAGCAACTGCAGGCCGAGGTCGGCGCGAGTGCCGGGTCGATGTCGGAGATCACCCGCCTGCTGATCGACAACGGGGTCGTGCACCGGTTCAAGGCCCCCGGCGCCCGGCACTTCGTCTACCAGTGGCGCCCGGACGCCTGGGTCGGCTGCCTGGAGCACCAGCTCCGGCAGGTCGAAACGCTGTGCGACCTCGCGCACGGCACCGAGGCGACGGACGGCACGCTTCCCGAGACGACCCGCCTCCGGCTGCGGGACATGGTCGACTACTACGACTTCATGGTCGTCCGGCTGACCGGTGTGCTCGAGGAGTACCGCGCGCGCCGGTAGTCAGCCAGCTCAGGCGGCCGGCGTGGTGGGATGTTCGAGGCGTTCGGCGAGCCAGACCTTGATCACGGACTGGCGGGTGACTGTCCCTGGCCCCGCCCCCACGTCGTGCACGAACGGAGCTCTCGCACAGCCCGGCTGCACGAACGGAGCTCTCGTGCAACGGGGGCCAGGGCTCCCCAGGGCAATCCCGGGCAGGCTGGTTGCACGAGAGGAGCTCTCGTACAGCCTGGCTGCACGAACGGAGCTCTCGCGCAATCGGGCGGGGCTCTCCGGGGCGCTCCCTCGCCGGCTGGTTGCACGAGCGGGGATCTCGCGCAGGCATGGCGCGCCCCCGGTCCGTCATGCTCGGCCTGCTCTCCGTGAGCGGGGGCGAATCGTGCGGCGGAGCGTTCCCGATTCCGGCGAATCGTCGTCGTTCTCGGTGTCGGCTCGCGATGCTGGCCCGATGACGACCTACGCATACGGCCCGACCGCCTCGACGAGCATCGCCATTCGGCCCGCCGGGGCCGGTTCGCCGGAACAGGGTGTGACCCGTGTACCGAGATCCATCGGCGACAAGACATGAACCTGGTCTGGTCTGACCAAGGCAAGGTGACTACCGTCCATACTGTGGCGGAGCAGGTGAACATCTACGACGCGAAGACGAACCTGTCCAAGTTGATCGAGCGCGTCGAGGCCGGTGAGGAGATCGTGATCGCTCGCAGCGGCCGCCCGGTTGCTCACCTCGTACCCGTGCCGCGTCGACCGAACCGGAGCCCGGGCTCCCTGCGGGGCCGGATCACGATCGCGCCGGACTACGACGCATCGGATGCGGAGCTCGCCGACCTGATGGAGGACGGGGCGACCTTCCCGGACGAGCCGGGCCCACAATGAGGCTGCTGATCGACAGCCATGTCCTTTTGTGGTGGCTGGACGGAGCCGATCGGCTCGGGGCCACGGCGCGTGCGGCCATCGGCGACGGCGACAACGAGGCCGTCGTCTCGGCCGCCACCCTGTGGGAGCTGTCGATCAAGCAGGCCGCCGGGAAACTCGACGTCGATGTCGACCTGCGTGAGCACTCCGCGGAGCAGGGCTTCCGAGAGCTGCCCGTCAGCGGGCGACACGCCGTCGCGGTCCGGGGCCTGCCGCGCCATCACCGTGACCCGTTCGGCCGGATGCTGATCGCCCAGGCCGGTCTCGAAGGCCTGACCCTGGTCACCGCCGATCGAGCACTGGCCGTGTACGACGTGCCGATCCTGCCCGCGTCCTGACCCGGCGGTGCATCTCAGGCGTGCTCGGCGTCCTTCTTCCGCCTCGGGACCAGATGCATGACCGCCACGATCAGTGCGCCCACGACCAGTCCGACGATCGCCGACCCGACGGTGTTTGTGAGCCAGCCCAGGAATCCGCCGAGAGCGCCGGTGGCGTCGGCGACGAGTACGTCGAGGTGGTGCACGAGGGCGTACGGCGGGTGGAAGCCCAGCTCGTCGACACCGACCAGCAGGATGTGCCCGCCGACCCACACCATCGCCGCGATCCCGACGGTCGAGAGCACCGAGAGCACGATCGGCATCGCCCGCACGAGCCCGCGGCCGAACGCGCTCACCGCGCTCGTGCCCCGCTTGGCCAGGGCCAGGCCGGCGTCGTCCATCTTGACGATCAGTGCGACCACGCCGTAGACGAGCGCGGTGATCGCGACCGCGACCACCGCCAGAATCACCGCGCGGGAGACGAAGCCCTCGGCCGCGACCTCGTTCAGCGCGATGACCATGATCTCGGCGGAGAGGATGAAGTCGGTCCGGACCGCGCCGGAGACGACCGTCTTCTCGTGCTCGGCGGGGCCGGCGGCGGCCGCATCGGCCCGCTCCTGCGGATCGGGCTCGTGCCCGGCGAGCTTCTCCCAGATCTTCTCGGCGCCCTCGAAACAGAGGTACGCCCCGCCCACCATGAGGATCGGCGTCAGCAGCCACGGCGCGAACTGGCTCAGCAGCAGGGCGACCGGGAGGATGATCAGCAGCTTGTTGCGCAGCGAGCCCTTGGTGATCCGCCAGATGATCGACAGCTCTCGCTCGGGCTTGAGGCCCTGCACGTAGCGAGGGGTGACGGCAGCGTCGTCGACGACGACCCCGGCCGCCTTCGCCCCGGCGCGTCCGGCCGCGCCCGCGATGTCGTCGAGGGACGCCGTGGTCAGGCGCACCAGTGCCGCGACGTCGTCGAGTAGTGCGAAGAGTCCGCTCACCGGGTCACTGTCCGCCGCAGGGCCGAGTCCGTCCGCACGGGCGGGAGCCTACGGCGTGGGCGTTTCGGGTGGAGAAGGTCCGTTCATTCGGATCCGGTAGGGCTGTTCGACACGCCGGCCCGCCGGCGGTGATGCGAAGGCGCACGGAACTGCCGGTGCTGCGCGGCATGCTTCACCCGTCCGAGATCGCCGTCCGAACGGGGACCCGTGTCCGAACCGCTCCGCGCCGGTGCCCAGGAGAGCCTGCGCACCATCGGGCTCGACGCCGCGCTCGCGCAGGTCGCCGCCGACCTGACCCCACGCTGGGACGGCGTCGCCGACGCGACGCAGCCGCGGGTGCTGGCCCGCCACGTCGCCGCGGTCGTCGAGGCCGCGCTCGCCGAGCAGGACCCCCGGGAACGGGTCGAGCTGGTCAACCGTCTGATCGGTGTCGTCGCGGATGCCGGGGACGCGCGTCTGCACGACGAGCTGCAGCAGCTCGTCGCACTCACCCGTCAGATCGCGCCGGGGGTGCACGAGGTGCACCGGCCGCTCACCCCGCTCTCGGATGCCGCGCTGCTCACCAACACCCGCGGCGAGCCGACGCTGCACGCGGAGCTGCGTTCCGAGCTCACCTCCGCCGACCGGGTCGACCTGTTGTGCGCGTTCATCCGCTGGCACGGCATCCGGCTGCTGGAGATGGAGCTGGAGGTGCTGCACGAGCGCGGTGTCCCGTTCCGCGTGATCACCACGACCTACATGGGTGCCACCGAGCAGCGCGCGGTCGACGAGCTGGTGCGTCGCCACGGCGCCGAGCTGAAGGTCAGCTACGCGAGCGCGACGACCCGGCTGCACGCCAAGGCGTGGCTGTTCCGGCGCGAGACCGGGTTCGACACCGCGTTCGTCGGCAGCTCCAACCTGTCGCGGTCGGCGCTGGTCGACGGCCTGGAGTGGAACGTGCGGCTGTCCTCGGTCGCGACCCCGGACCTGATCCGCAAGTTCACCTCGACGTTCGACACCTACTGGTCCGCACCCGAGTTCACGCCCTACGACCCGGACGTCCCCGCCGACTCGGAGCGGCTCGCCGGGGCGCTCGGCGCCAACCGGACGGACAGGGCGGGCACGACGCCGACCGGCCTGGAGGTCCGCCCCTACCCGCACCAGGCCCAGATCCTGGAGGCCCTCGACACGGAGCGGGTCGTGCACGACCGGCACCGCAACCTCGTCGTCGCGGCCACGGGTACCGGCAAGACCGTCGTCGCGGCGCTGGACTACGCGGAGCTCGCCCGGACGCTTCCGCGGGCGCGGTTGTTGTTCGTCGCGCACCGCAAGGAGATCCTGGAGCAGTCCCGGCGGACCTACCGCGCGGTGCTCGCCGACGGCGCGTTCGGCGAGACCTACGTGGCCGGCGAGCGGCCGCAGCGCTGGAACCACGTGTTCGCCGGCGTCCAGGCGCTCGCCGCGTACGGGATCGAGAACATCCCGGCGGATCACTTCGACGTGGTCGTCGTCGACGAGTTCCACCACGCCGAGGCCGCGACCTACCAGCGACTGCTCGCACACCTGCGCCCGGTCGAGCTGCTCGGGCTGACCGCCACCCCGGAACGCGCCGACGGCGTCGACGTGCGCGACCGGTTCGGCGGCCGCAGCGCGTTCGAGCTGCGACTCTGGGACGCGCTCTCGGCGGACCTGCTCGTGCCGTTCCACTACTTCGGCATCGCCGACGACGTGGACCTGCGCGGCGTCGGGTGGAAGGCGGGCCGATACGACGAGGCGGCCCTGGACGGGCTCTACACCGGCAACGACGCCCGCGCCGCGAAGATCGTCCGCGAGACGCGGGACAAGGTCACCGACGTGACGCGGATGCGTGCACTGGGTTTCTGCGTCTCGGTCGCGCACGCTGAGTACATGGCCGGCGTGTTCACCCGCGCCGGGATCCCGAGCCTCGCCGTGTCCGGCCGGACACGGCAGGCCGATCGCGACGAGGCCCTGCGGCGACTGCGTGACGGTGAGCTGAACTGCCTGTTCGCCGTCGACGTGTTCAACGAGGGCCTCGACGTGCCGCAGGTCGACACCGTGCTGATGCTGCGTCCGACGCAGAGCGCGACGGTGTTCCTGCAGCAGCTCGGCCGTGGTCTGCGGCGCGCGCCGGGCAAGGCTGTGCTGACGGCCCTGGACTTCATCGGGGCGCACCGCCGCGAGTTCCGGTTCGACGTCCGCTACCGAGCGCTGACCGGCAGTACCCGCAAGGGCCTCGAGCGCGACGTCGAGCAGGGGTTCCCGTTCCTGCCCTCGGGGTCGGCACTCGTCCTGGACGCGGTTGCACAGCGGACAGTGCTGGACAGCGTCCGCGGTCAGCTGCGACTGACCCGCAAGGACCTCGTCGCCGACGTTCGCTCGCACGGCGATCTGCCGCTGGCCGGGTACCTGCGCGAGTCCGGCAGCGAGCTCGCCGACCTCTACAAGGGCAAGGGATCCTGGACCGGGCTGCGCCGCGACGCCGGGCTGTCGACCGCCCAGGCCGGCCCCGACGACGCGGACCTGCTCAAGCGGGTCGCGTCGTTCAGCCATGTCGACGACCCGGAGCGGTCCGAGGTCTACGCGCGACTGGCCGACCCGGCGGGACCGGCCTACGCGGACCTGACCGAACGCGACCAGCGCCTGGCCCGGATGCTGTTCTTCACGCTGTGGCCCGACCGCGGCGGCTTCGGCTCCTACGACGCCGGTCTGGCACACCTGCGCCGGCACCCGGCCGTCTGCGCCGAGATCGGGGAGCTGACGGCGTACGCCCTGGACCGGGCCAGGCACCTCCCGAAGCCTCTGGGCGAGGGACTGCAGCACCTGCCGTTGCGCAGCCACGCCCACTACAAGCGCGAGGAGATCCTTGCCGCCCTGGACTGGGCGTCGATGACCCGCAAGGCCCACGGGCACGCGACCGGCGTCGCGTGGGCGCCGGAGACCGGCATCGACGCGCTGCTGGTCAACCTGCGCAAGACCGAGCGGGACTTCTCGCCGACGACGATGTACCGCGACTACGCCCTGGCCCCGGACCGGTTCCACTGGGAGTCGCAGAACGCCACCTCGCTCGCGTCCGAGGCCGGGAGGCGCTACCTGGGCCACCGGGAACAGGGCACGCACGTGGCGTTGTTCGTGCGGGAGTCACCGGCCGACGACATCGGCGAGGGTGCGCCGTTCCTGTGCCTGGGCCTCTGCGACTACGAGACCCACCTGGGCAAGCGTCCGATCGCGATCACCTGGAAGCTGCGTCGCGACATGCCGGGGGAGACGTTCCGGGCGGCGAGCGTCGTCGCCTCCTGACCCGCCCGTGCGCGGATATCGCTGCCCGGGCAACGATTTCCGCGCACGAGAGGAGCTCTCGCCACCCCACCCGCACGAACGGAGCTCTCGCGCACGGGGGCCGGGGTTTCCGGCAATGCCAGGGAGATGAGTGGTTTCGGGCTCTGTCTGGGGACTGCTCGCCGCGG